>DATEPR010000628.1:0-2261 GCA_035273045.1 Pseudonocardiaceae bacterium
AGCCGGGCGCCGTCGACGAGGTCGCGTCCGCGCCCCGCTTCGTCGCCGCTCAACGGCGCCAGCACGCCGAAGTGGATGTCGCCGTACTTCCACACCACCGCCTGCGGCTTGGGCTTGGAGCCGCCGCCGCAACCGGCTACGAGCAGGACGCCGAGAGCCAGTCCGGCGGCTACGGCTCTCGACGTCCGGCCCAACGGTGGCTACGGGTTCGTGGTGGACAACGTGAACGTCAGCGTCTTCGAGTACGAGCCCGTGCGCAGCGGGTCGGTCGACCCGATGTGCTGCTGGAAGGTCACCGCCACCGGGTCGTTGCTCACCGGACCACTGTAGGTGAGCAGCGACGTCGGGCTCGCGGCCCCTCCGATGTCGGCGAAGGCGCCGCCCGTACCGGTCGGGCTGGACGCCTTGGCCTGCACGGCCGACGGCAGCGAGTACGCGCCGTTGACCAGGTGGCCGGTGGCCGTGCCCGACGGGTCGGCCACGCTCAACGCGCCGTCGCCCGCGGTGGAGAGCACGGTCGCCGTCATCCCCGCCGAGTAGTCCTTGGCCAGGCCCGGCGTGAACGGCCCGAAGCTGCCCGCGCTGCCCAGCGTCAGCGACATCGTCGCCGCCACGGTGCCGCCGGCGCCGCCCGTCGCGGACGTCGAGTCCGGATCGACCACCTGCGTGTCCGCGCAGGAGTTCCAGCAGGCCTTCGGCAGGATCTTGCCGCGGTCGGCGCTCTGGTCGAGCTCGAGGATGTCGATCCCGCGCTGGTAGTCGGACGAGTAGACGTACTTGCCGTGCCAGTAGGCCGCCGACGTGTCGCTGGAGATGATCGCCGGCTGCGTGTCGGTGGCGTCGCGGGCCGGGACGCGGTACCAGCCGACCTGCACCGGGTGCGTCGGGTCTGACACGTCGACGAAGCGCGTGCCCTGCTCGTAGTTGGCCAGCGCGACGATGTTGCCCTTGACCGTGAACCAGTGCGCGGAGCAGTCGCCGACGGTCGTGGTGCCGACCGTGCCGTGGAACTGGCCCGGGTTCCCGTCGACGCTGAAGACGCCCAGCTGGGTCATCTTCGTGTTCGCGCTCGTCGGCCCGTCGGCGTCATAGGTGCCGGCCAGCGAGGCGATGAGGAACCGGCCCGCGGTCGCGCAGTTGGTGTCGTTGTTCTCGTTGGTGACCAGCATCACGTCGCCCGGCGGCTGGTTCCCGACCGCCGTGGGGAAGTGGTAGGAGTTGTGCATGAACGCCGAGCTGAAGTCGCCCGCGATCGGGCCGCCGGCGTACGCGATCGGGTCGTACGGCGTGGCGTAGCGGTCCTGGCCGGTGGCCGGGTCCTTGTGCAGGCCCTCGGTCCAGTAGCCGCGCACGCCGCCGGAGCCCGACACCCAGGCGACGCCGTTGAAGTCGACGTCGACCGAGTGCGTCGAGCCGAACCGCGCGCCCAGGCGATGGACGTCGGACGAGAACGTCTGGCTGTAGACGAACGGGTGCAGCGCGTCGCGCATGTCGGTGATCGACACCGGGGCGACGTTGTTGACGGTCGCGCCGCGCTGGATTCCGCCGACCGACCACAAGAACCGGCAGTCGTCGAGGCACGTCGACGTGTGGCCCTGCCAGTTCGGGTTGAACCCGATGACCCGCGGGTGCCACGGGTCGTTGAGGTCGACGATGATCTGGCTCTTGCGGCCGGAGTCGCGCGACATGAACACGAGCTTGCGCGCGCTGTCGACCGTCATGTTCTCGCCCTCCCAGAACTGGGTCAGCGAGTCGGGGTCCGGGATGACGGCCTTGATGTCGTCGAGCGTGACCTGGGAGATCCACTTCGGGTGCGCCGGGTCCTTGAGCGACCACACGCCGAGGCCGCCCGTGCCGTTGGCCACCATCACGTCGTAGCCGAGGTTCTCGAAGTGGACGAAGTTCAGTGAGCTGAAGCCCGGGCACTTCGTCGGGTTGAACGCCGGGCAGGACCGGTCGGTGCCCACCGGGCCGCGCACGTGGCCGACCACGGTCACGTTGGAGCTGTGCTCGGCGTTGTCCGGGAACGGGTCGGTCTCCGGGATCTCCGACGTGCCCTCGGTGGCCGTGCCGTTGCTCTTGCGGGCGAGCGAGGCCGCCTCGCGCGCCGCGCTGGTGTCCGCGTCGGTGGCGGCGGCCTGCGCCTTGGCGGCGTCCGCGGACTTGGTGTCGAACGCGGTCTGCGCGGCCGCCTGGGCCGCCTGGGCCGCGGAGGCGGCGGCGATGTCCGCCTGGTTGCCGGTCTGCGCGGCCTTGTCCGC
>DATEPR010000629.1:0-5669 GCA_035273045.1 Pseudonocardiaceae bacterium
CGTCCGTGGGAGGTGATTCGCACAGCTATGCAGGAAGAGCTGGCTGATTTCACATGGACCGAGTTATTCTTCGGAACTGCTTTCCTCGCTGCCGGGTGCAGCAAGTCTGGGCACGGTCGGGCACGTCACCAGCTGTAGGCCGGTGGCCTGGCGCAGGTCCCCAACTGTCGTGAGGGCTCTCCGGTCGTAGGACAAAGGATTCGGCAGGTCGTGCACGGCGCAGTTCTCGTTGTCGACCAGACAAAGGATTGGTCGTGGCCGCGGCCGTAGGTGTGACAGAACGACCGGCCCGGGGTGGTGTTGGCGTCGGGGCGCAGCCACGGTGTCACGTCCACCGCCAGCGTGGTACGCCGTCGGATGCCCGGGGTAACCGTTGTGTGGCAACAAGAGGTGGACCGTCGCGTCCGGCCGGTGAGTCGGCCGGCTGGTGGCGCAGGCTCCTTGGCCGCGGCGCATGACCCACGCCCGCGCCCGTGGACCCGGCGGTACCGGAAGCGCTCGTCGAACGGTGATGGGGCGTCGCGGTCAGCACAACAATGCGTCCAGCAGATGACATCATGGTCAGGGTGACGATGAAGACGCTGTCCAACGACATCAACGATCTCGCCCTCACCCGGCTCGATGACGGGTTCAGCGCGCAGGCCTGGGATGCGTGATGGCACTACGCCCGAGCGTCGTGTTCTTCGACGTGGTGGAAACCCTGATGTCGCTGGAACCGTTGCGGTCCCGATTCACCGACGTCGGGATACCACCGCAATTGCTGGAACGCTGGTTCGACCGTCTCCTGCGCGACGGCATGGCCCTGACACTGGCCGGTGGCTACGAGCCGTTTCCCCGGGTCGCCGCGGCCGCGTTGCGGACGCTGACGCGCGGCGAGATCAGCGACGACGCCGTCGAGCACGTCTTGGCCGGATTCGCCGAGCTACCGGCACATTCCGATGTCGAACCGGCGATGCGGCTGCTGGCCGAGCACGGCATCCGGTTGGTGTGCCTGAGCAACGGGGCCGCGGCGACCACCCAGGACTTCGTGGCCCGAGCCGGGCTGGCATCCCACGTCGAACAGGTGCTCAGTGTCGCCGACGTGCGCAGTTGGAAGCCACCCGCGCGGGTCTACCACTACGGACTGGCGAAGACGGACAGCAGTGCCGAGCAGTCCGCGTTGGTGGCCGTACACGCGTTCGACTGCCACGGTGCGCACCGGGCAGGACTGACCACCGGCTGGGCCAGCCGCCTCGAAGGACACTACTCCGAGATCTTCGCACCAGCGGACGTCATCGGCGCGGACCTCGTCGAGGTCGCACGCGGACTCCTTGCCCTGCCCGAGGAAGAGCCACGATAGAGAGTTGATCACGGTGGTGGTGGTGACATCTGCTGGGCCGCCCGGCGCCGCCGCAGGATCACCGCCGCGGTAGCGGCGATCACGACGACCCCGACGATTCCCGGTCCGGCGACGCCCTGGTTCAGCCATGCGGTCCAGGCGGCGACAGTGGGCAACAGGAGCGCGGCGGCGCCGGCCGCGGCGACGAGCGCGGCGACGTTGACCGCCAGCCGACCCCGCCGGCCCGTCACCGGAACCGGCGGAGCCGTTCGCCAGTCATCGGCGATCAGAGCCGGCACCCGCCGCACGTACACGACAACGTGAACGGCGCCGACCACCAGCCACACCAAAAAGCTGACCACGTGGATCCGCAGCGGAATCGGCGCGGCCGGGCCGGTCGCCGCCAGCGCGATGCCGCTGCCGACCACCGCAAGGGTGGCGGCCAGCAGCACGGGCGCCAGACGTCGCGACACCGGGTCGGGTGGGCCTTTGCGCCGGTAGGCGGGATGCCGGGTGTAGTACCGGGCGAATCGCCACCCGGTGCTGGCCACCTTGACCGCCAGCGGCCCCATCAGCAGCACACCGACGAAGAAGTGTATCGACAGCAGGCTGCGGAGCGGGACCACGGTGATGATCTCGACGGCGAACAGCACCAGCAGGACGCCGCCCGTCAGCGCGGTCAGCCGTTCGTTGGCTGCCACCCCGGGGTGATCCCTCCACGGGGTGGGCGAGGCCGGCGGCTCAGTGGTGGCCATCGTCGTGCCTTGGCTCGACCGTGCCGGGTGGCCGCGGGTCGTTGAGGTCCGCGGCCAGTGCGGCCACCAGCGGGGCGAGCAGTTCGTGTACGTCGGCCACGGCGGGTTGCCCGGTGATCGGCGCCTTCGGGGTGGCGCGGTGGGCCAGTGGACGCAGGACGGTGTGGGCCGCTGTCCGGGCGCGCTGCTCGTCGGTGCCGTCAGCGGGAGCCAGCCGTGCCGCGGCCGCCACCAGGCGGGGTGTGCTGGCCGGTGTACCGGCGCGGTCGAGGTGGTCGGCCAGCAGTGTCAGGGTGGCCTCGGCCAGTGCCCACCGCTGTCCACGGGCCGGGCGGGACATGGCCGAGGGCCACCAGTTGCCGCGGCCAAGCAGGACGGCGATAGAGGGGACGAGCAGGGTACGGACGAAGAAGGTGTCCAGGATGACGGCGAAGGCGATGGTGAACCCGAGTTGACGGGCCTGGTCGTTGTTGCCCGCGATGGCGAGCACCGCGAAGGTGCCGGCGAGGATCAGCCCGGCAGCCGTGATGGTGCTGCCGGTGCGGCCGATGGCGCCGGACAGGGCCGCCCGAAGGGTTGACCGGCTGGCTTCCTCGCGGACCCGGCTCATCAGCAGGATGTTGTAGTCCTCGCCGAGCGCCATGGCGAAGATGAACAGCAGGATCGGGATGATGAAGTTCAACCCGTCATCGCCGCCGACGTGTGTGAACAGGATGTTCGCGAAGCCGAGTGCGGCCACATAGGACAGTCCAACGGTGACGATCAGGTATAGCGGCGCGATCAGGCTGCGCAGCAGGACCGCGAGCAGGATCGCGATGGCGGCCAGTACGACCGGCACGATGCCGGTCAGGTCGTGGGTGGAGGCGGTGGCGATGTCGTTGGCCGCCGCGTCCTGGCCGGCGACTCCGCTGTCGGACGCCCCGACCCGGTCCGCGACCGCGGTCAGGGTGGCGCGCAGTGCGGGAATCGCGTTTCGGGCCGCATCGCCGCCCACGGGGCCGGCCGAGGGCACGGCGTCGAACAGGACGGTGCGCCCGTCGGGGCTGACGAACCCGGAGCTGGCCCGGTACGCCCGATAGTCCGCTGCCGACACGTGGCTGCCGGCCGGGAGTGTGGCCGGCAGGGACTGCGGCGGGCCGAGCAGGGTGTGCAGATCCGCCCACCGGCTGGCCTGGATCGGTGTGCCGGTGGCGTCCAGCGGTCCGGTCACCGCGTGGATTCCCGGCGAGCCGCCGAGTTGCCGTGTCGCCTCGGTGATGGTGGTCGGGTGCTGCCACACCGGTGTGGCGAAGCGCAGCAGGAGGGTTTCCGGACTGGTGGTCGCGGCGGGGAAGTGCGCGGTCAGCGTGGCGGTGCCGGCGGCCGAGTCGCTGCCCGCGGTCGACACGCCGGAGGTGAACCCGCCGACGGCGAATCCGACCATACCGGCCGCCAATCCGCCGAGCACCAGCACACCCGCCAGCAGTACGGGCACCGGGCGGCGTACCACCCGTTCGGCGATGCGACCCCACCCGCCGACCGTGGCCTGCCCGGCAGCCGGGCGGGACGGCCAGAACACGGCGCGGCCGGCGATGGCCAGCGACGCCGGTAGCAGTGTCAGCGCGGCCAGCAGCAGCACACCGATGCCGATGGCCAGCGCGGGGCCGAGCCCTCGGTAGAGGCCGAACGAGGCGAGCAGCAGGCAGCATAACGCGGCGATCACGGTCAGGCCGGAAAACGTGATCGACTCGCCGACCCGGCTCACCGCCGTGACCAAGGCGTCGCGGGGTTCCCGGCCACCGCGGATCTCCTCCCGCATCCGGAACACCAGGAACAGGCCGTAGTCGGTGCCCGCCCCCAGCAGCAGCACCACCAGCAGTTGCTGGGTCGCGGGCGACACCGGCATCCCGGCCTGGGCCGCTTTCGCGATCAACGGCCCGGCCAGCGCCAGCGCCGCCACCGCCGGCAGCAGGGTCAGCACGGGAGCCAGCAGCGACCGGTAGACCAAGAACAGCAGCACGATCACGAACAGCAGCGTGAACTTGCGGATGTTGCTGCCGGTGTTCGACGAGGCGGCCTGCGCGTCCGCGGTCTGCGCCAACGGCCCGGTCAGGTGCAGGCTCAACCCGGCGGGAGCCGACACTGTGCCGAACCGAGCCCTGATGGCGTCCACAGTGGATTTTTCGTGCCCGGTCGTCGAGTCGGCGGTGGCCACCAGGGCACGGCGGGCCTGACCGTCGGCGGAGAGGCCCTGGTCGCGTACCCCGGTCACCCCGGAAACCGTGGCGGCGGCCCGCTCAACCCGGTCGACCGCCGTCTCGTCCGCCGCCGTCAGCGGGCCGGTGGCACGCGCCGCGACGATGGTCGCGGTGGCGCCACCGCGGTTGCCCTGCAACGGGGCGGCCAGCGCGGTCGCGTGCTGGCTGGGCGCGGTGGCCGACAGAAAGCCCGCGTTGTTGGTCTGGGTGACGCTGCCCAGGCTCGGCAACGCGCGCACCCCGACCACGACACCGGCGATCCACACCAGCACGATCACCCACCGAAACCGGATCACGAACCCGCCCCACGTCGCGAACATCGTCAGTGATCCTCTTTCGTCGGGGCGTAGAACTGACGGACGATCCGTTCCACCAGCGCGTCGTCGGGCACAGATCGCCTTTCGGGCTGCCGGCTGGCCCACTGCTGCAACAACGCCAGCGGCAGCATCGCCAGCAACTCCACATCGGTGTCGGCGGGCAGTTCCCCGCGCCGCACGGCGCCGGTGATGATCGCGGTCATGCCGTCCAGCAACGCACCGGCGACGCCCGCGTGCCACGCCTTGCGCAGTTCCGGGTTGCTGGCGATCTCGCCGGAGACCGCGGCTACCGCCTTCGACGCCGCGGTGCGCTTGCGCAGCAGCGTCTGTAGGAACACCCGCATGTCCTCGGTCAGACTGCCGGTGTCGGGCACCTCAGGCACCGGCTGGGCCCGGTGGCCGATCGCGTCGGCGACCAACGCGAGCTTGTTCGGCCACCGCAGGTACAGGGTCGGCTTGCTCACCCCGGCCCGCGCCGCGACCTGATCCATCGTCAGCCGGGCATAGCCGACCGTGCCCAGCAGGTCCATCGCCGCGGTCAGGATCGCCACGTCGACCTGGGGGTCCCGGGGACGACCCCGTTGAGCCACGCCCACCTCTTAACTACACGGTTGCGTAAAGTAAATGCAGCGGTGCCAACATTACCTACACGATCACGTTTGGTAAAGAGCGGTCAGCATCCTCACAGCGTGCGCAAGGCTTCGGTCGGCGACATCCGCGCCTGTGGGTGCCGGAAACGTGGTCGTAGGTGCTGATCAGCTGGTGTGTGCGCGTGGGATTGGTGGCTGATCCTGTGCTTGCGGTCCGACGCTGCCAAGGACGCGGAGATCGTCGTGCTGCGTCATCAACTCGCGGTGCTGGCGAGGCAAGCGCCGCGACCGCGTCCGACCTGGGCCGATCGCGCCATCCTGTCGATGCTGGTGCGATGGATACCGAACTGGCGCCGGTTACCGTTGATCGTCTCGCCGCGCACGATCCTGTGCTGGCGCGTGGCATTGGTGCGGCGTCGGTGGGCCTATCCGCGTCGCCGGTCGGGCCGACC
>DATEPR010000630.1:0-6328 GCA_035273045.1 Pseudonocardiaceae bacterium
GCACCGGGCCGAACCCGATGGCCGAGCCCGCCCCGCCCACCCCGGCGCGGCCGGACCTGATGGCGCCCGAGCCGGCCACCGTACGCACCTGGCAGCCGCCCACCCCGCCCCGGCCGTACCAGGTGGCGTACGCCGGCCCGCCGGCGGCGCCGGCCTGGCGGCGCCGGCTGCTGACCGCGGTGGCGATCATCGTCGCGGCACTGATCGGCATTCTGGTGGCCAACACGTTCGTGGACACGTCCGGTGACAACTCGGGCGCGGCGGCCGCCACGACCACGCCGGACCCGTCGGTGCTGAACGCGCCGCTGCCCAGCGCGCTGCCGACGTTCAGCGCGCCGCCCGTGGTCACGGTGACGCCGACGACCACGGCCCAGCCGACCACCCAGGCCGGCAAGGTGCAGGCCCAGCAGGAACTGTCCGTGCTGCACGCCTACCTCGGCCTGCTCCCCGACCACCCCGGCCAGGCGTTCGCCCTGCTCACCCCGGCCGAGCAGGCCCGCAGCGGCGGCCTGGCCGGCTACCTGGCGACCTGGCACATGGTCAAGCGGGTCGAGCTGGGCAACACGTCGTCACGCGACGGCACGATCGTGGCGCGGGTCAAGGTGACGCCCAGGGTGGGCCGGACGACGGACAACGCGTACCGCTTCGCGTTCGCCCAGCAGAACGGCACACTGCTCATCAACGGCATCACCCAGGTCAGCCACTCCCGGCACGACTGACCGCGGCCGCCGCCGTGCGCAGCGCCTCCACCATGCCCAGCACCGCCGGCTGGCCGGCCGCCGCGTCGGCCACGGCGGCGTAGATCGACCGCACCGGACGCGGATTCGCCAGTTCCCGCACGATCACCCCGTGGTGCACGCTGCCCAGGCCCAGACCGGGCACCATCGTCACGCCCAGCCCGGCCGCGACGAAGCCCTGGGCGGTCGGGTAGTCGTCCGACTCGACCACGAACTTCGGCACGAAGCCGGCCGCGGCGAAGGCGTCCAGCATGATCTCCCGGCACACGCCGGGCGGCATCTCGTTGTCCACCCACGGATCGTCGGCCAGTTCGGTCAGTTCGATCGCGGCCCGGCCGGCCAGCCGGTGTTCCCTGGGCAGCACCAGGTGGTAGACGTCGTCCAGCAGGTGCACCAGGGTGACCGGCTGCCGGGCCACCGCGTCCGGGCGCAGCACCACCAACTGGATGTCGGCCTCGCCGCTGCTGGCCTTGTCGGTGCTGTAGGACGGGTCGTGCAGGCGCAGGTCGAGCCGGATGCCGGGGTAGCGCTCGATGAACGCGGCCACGGCCGGCGGCACGAGCGCGGCGCCCGCGGTGGCGAAGCAGTGCACCCGCAGCCGGCCGGCCCGGCCGGCGCGCAGGTCGGCCAGTTCGTTCTCGGCGGTGGTCAGCCGGCTCATGATCTCGTCGGCGTGCCGGGCCAGCAGCCGCCCGGCCGCGGTGGGCCGGACGCCCCGGCCCGCCTTCTCCAGCAGCGGCATGCCGGCCTCCCGTTCCAGCACGCCGATCTGCTGGCTCACCGCGGACGGCGTGTAGCCGAGATTCGCCGCCGCCGCGCTGATGGAACCGCTGGTCACGACCGATCTGAGCACCCTGAGCCGGCGCACGTCCAACATGCCGAGAAGATATAGCCGGTCTTCAGCGTTCGGAAGCAGATGTCGCTTGTGCTAACACGTCGTGCGTCGCAGAGTGAGGTCATGCGGTCCTGGGGCAGCCTGGCGCGGTTCGCCGCGCTCGCACTGATGTGGGGGTCCAGCTTCCTGTGGATCAAGGTCGGTCTCGGTGCCCTGGCACCGGTCCAGATCACCCTGATCCGGCTGGTCCTGGGTGCCCTGCTGATGCTCGGGCTGGTGCTGGCCACCCGCGCCGCCCTGCCGAAGGGGTGGCGGGCGTGGGCGAAGATCGTGGTGCCGGCGTCGTTCGGCAGTTCGGTGCCGTTCACCCTGTTCGCGCTCGGCGAGCGCAGCGTCGACTCCGGCGTGGCCGGCGTGCTGAACGCGACCACGCCGCTGTGGGCGCTGCTGATCGCGCTGATCGTCGGTACCGAGCGGCACCTGGGCGTGGTGCGGACCGTCGGCCTGCTGCTCGGCTTCGCCGGCACGCTGCTGATCTTCGCGCCGTGGCAGGCGCACGGGCTGGCCAGTTGGGGCGCGCTGGCCTGCCTGCTGGCCGCGATCTCGTACGCGGTCAGCTACACGTACATCGCGCGGTACCTGTCCGGCACGCTGTCGCCGGCCGCGCTGTCCGCGTCCCAGCTCACCGGTGGCGTCGTGCTCGTGCTGATCGTGTCGCCGTTCGCCGGCGGCCTGGACCCGGTGCGGCTGAGCGCTGGCCCGCTGGTCGCCGTGAGCGTGCTCGGCGTGGCCAGCACCGGGATCGCGTTCCTGCTGAACAACCGGCTGATCGCGGACGAGGGCGCGGTGACGGCAACGTCGGTCGGCTACCTGTTGCCGATCGTGTCCGTCCTGCTGGGCGCCGCGTTCCTGGGCGAGCAGCTGAACGTCCGGATCATCGCCGGCATGTTGGTCGTCCTCGCCGGGGTCGCCATGTCCCGCCGCCGCGCCAGCCGCGGGACCGCCACCGAGGACGTCGCGGAGCGGAAGTCCGCACTGTCCTGACACCGTGCGGCCAGCGGGTGAATCCCGGCGAAAGCTGTTGTCGCGCAAGGGTCCTGCGGCGCAACCTGGACCCATGGGGGACCCCGGCAGCTTCTGGGAACGCTTGGCGCAGGGCGAGCGGGACACACTGGTCGCGGCCGGCGTGCGCCGCGCGTTCCCGGCCGGCACGGTGCTGTGCCGGCAGGGGGACACGTCACACCACGTGCTCGTGCTGCTGACCGGACACGTCCGGGTGACCAGGGTGGCGATGGACGGCCGGCAGATCGTGGCCGGAGTGCGTGGACCCGGTGACGTGCTGGGCGAACTGGCCGCGGTGGACGCGCGACCGCGGTCGGCCACGGTGACGGCCCTGGTCGACGTGGGCACGCTGACCGTGTCCGGGCAGCGGTTCGCCGCGCTGTGCCAGAACCGGCCGAGGATCGCGTGGGCGCTGCTCGGCGTGGTGGCCGACCGGCTGCGCGAAACCGGCCGGCAGTGGGCCGAGTTCGGCGGCGGGCACACCGCGCAGCGGGTCGCCGCGCTGCTGCTGGAACTGGCCGTGCGGGAAGGGAAACCGGCCGGGGACGCGGTGGAGATCACGCTGTGGAGCGGCCAGCGGGAACTGGCCGCCGCGGCCGCGACGTCCCGGGAGTCGGTGGCCAGGGCGCTGCGCGCGCTGCGGGAGCGGGGGCTGGTCAGCACCCGGCGCGGCCACGTCACCATCCACGACGTCGCCGGGCTGCGCCGGCTGGCCAGCTGAACGCCTGTGTGTCAGCTGACGCAACACATCGCCGAACCCACGGGTAGACCTGGTGCATCACCCGGCAGAAGGAGCGGAAAAGTGATGTACCGCAGGGATTTCTACTTAACTGCGCTGATCATGGCGGCCACCATGGTCCAGGTCTGGGCGTTCATGGTGGTGCTGCGGACCGAACGACCGGCCGGCACCGCGCACGTCGCGCTGACGTTCACCATGATCAGCGCCGGCATCGCCGTCGTGGCCGGCTGGCTCTACGTGTTCCGCACGTCCCGCAACCACGTCGACCGGTACGAACGCGTCTAGACCAACCGGCGGTCGGTGGCCCAGCGGGACAGTTCGTACCGGTTGGACAGCTGGGTCTTGCGCAGCACGCTGGACACGTGGGTCTCGACCGTCTTCACCGAGATGAACAGTTCGGACGCGATCTCCTTGTAGGCGTAGCCGCGGGCCAGCAGCCGCAGCACGTCCCGCTCCCTGGGCGTCAGGAGGTCCAGTTCCGGGTCGCTGATCGGCGCCGCGCCCGGCCGGTCGGCGAAGGCGTCCAGGACGAAGCCGGCCAGCCGGGGCGAGAACACGGCGTCACCGGCGGCGACCCTGGTGACGGCGGTGGCGAGTTCGCGGCTGGAGATCGTCTTCGTCACGTAGCCCCGGGCACCGGCCCGGATCACCGCGATCACGTCCTCGGCGGCGTCGGACACGGACAGCGCCAGGAACACCACGTCCGGCAGTTCCGGGCGGACCCGGCGGAGCACCTCGGCGCCGCCGCCGTCGGGCATGTGCACGTCGAGCAGCACCACGTCCGGCTTGGTGTGGGCGATGCCGACGACGGCCTCGCCGACCGAGCCGGCCTCGCCGACCAGTTCGACGTCGTCGGTCAACGTGGACAGTTCGGCCCGCACCCCGGCGCGGAACAGCGCGTGGTCGTCGACCAGGTAGACCCGTACCGGCCTGTTGTCCGACATCAGTTCCCGCCCTTCGCGGCGACCTTGCTCCTCGGCATCATGAGCTGGACCTCGGTGCCGTCGCCGATCGCGGTCTTGATGGTGACGACACCGCCGTGCCGCTCCATCCTGCCCCGGATCGAGTCGGCGAGCCCGTGCCGGTCCTCTGACACGGCGTCCGGGTCGAAGCCCTTGCCCCTGTCCCGCACGAACACGGTGACGCTGTCCGGTTCGACCTCGGCGTAGACGCTGATCTCGGCGGCACCGGAGTGCTTGGCCGCGTTCACCGTCGCCTCCCGGGTCGCCTGCACCAGGGCGCTCACGTCCTTGTCCATCTGGCAGTCGCCGACCACGACCGGCCGCACCGCGATGGCGAACGTGTCCTCGACCTCGCCGCACGCCTCGGCGATCGCCTGGGACAGCGTGGTCGGGCCGGGCACGCCGTCGCGGGACGCGGCGCCGTAGCCGCCCGGGCCGTACAGCCAGCTGCGCAGCTGGCGTTCCTGGCCGCGGGCCAGCCGCAGCACCTCGCGGGACGCCTCGGGCTGCTTCTGGATCAGCGCAAGCGTTTGCAACACGGAGTCGTGCAGGTGGGCGGCGATCTCGGCACGCTCCTCGGTACGGATCCTGGCGCGCCGCTCGTCACCGAGGTCGCGGACCAGGCGCACCCACCACGGGACGGTCAGCACGGCGACGCCGACCAGCGTGGCCAGCACGGCGGCCAGCGCGAACTGCACCTGGCCGAACGTCGTGGTGCGCAACACCACGACGCCGATGCCGACCAGCACCAGCACCGCGCCGGTGAGGACTCGGGTGACCGCGGTCCAGCCACCGCCGCCGAACATGCCGGACCGGGCGCCGCTGACCCACCGGCGGCGCTGCGCAGAGTCGGCCTCCCGCCACACCACGGCCGCGCCGACCAGGGCGACACCGGTCGGCACCGCGACCCACGTGCTCACCACGCCGGACAGCGCGCCGACCGCCACGGCCAGGCTGATGCCCAGCGCGATCAGCGCGAACGCCTGCTGCCGTTCCTTCTGCGACGGCCGCGCCTGCGCCGCCTCGACCGACTCCTGCGGGACGAACACCCACAGCAGGGCGTACGCGACCAGCCCGGCCCCGGCACACGCGGCGAGCAGCGCGAACGCCGCCCGCACCCAGAGCACGTTGACCTGGAGGTGGTCGGCCAAGCCGCTGGCGACCCCGCCGATCACCCGGCCGTCCCGGTGCCGGCGCATCATCGGCGTGCCGTCCGGCCGGGCGACCAGCGCCGCCCGCCGCCACCGGCCGGACTCCCGCACCTTCACGTCGCTCACCTCTACAGGGTCACACGTGCGGGGCGCGGAATCATCCGGGATCGCCCGGAACGAACCAGGGGACGTCTCCGGGGCGTCCCGGATGTCGCCGGGCCGGCCGGCGGGGATGCTCGATGCCGTGAGTGCGACTCAGCGAAACTCGACGGGCAACGTCGAGGACTGTGTGAAGGACTTCGTGGCGACCCGGCCGCGCCGTCCCCGTTCGGGGCGCGTGATCGCCGGCGTCGCGGCAGGCATCGGCCGGCGCTACGCCATCGACCCGGTGATCGTCCGGGTCGCGCTGGTGGTCAGCGCCATCTACGGCGGTGCCGGCCTGCTGATGTACCTGCTCGGCTGGTTGTTCCTGACCGCCGAGGAGGACGAGGTGTCGCCGTTCGAGGCGCTGCTGGGCAGGGGCCACAGCAGCACGTCGAAGGGGCTCTCGGTGGTGCTGTGCATCGCCCTGATCCCGGCGAGCGACTTCGTGTTCGGGGGGCACTACAGCACGCTGGCGGGGGTCGTCGTGCTGGTGGCCGCGCTCTTTCTGCTGCACAGGTACCGGGGGCAGCTCGGCCAGGTCGATCCTCGGCCCGCGCCCACCGGCGGGGACCAGGTGGCCCGACCGATGACCGACACCATCCCGACCGGCGACACCGGCCCGCAGGACGCGCGCCCGGCCGACGCACGGCCGGAGGACGCCGTGCCCACGACCCGGACCGACCCGCCGGCGTGGGACC
>DATEPR010000631.1:0-2299 GCA_035273045.1 Pseudonocardiaceae bacterium
GTCCTGCGGGCTGGTGGACCAGTCGGTCGGCGGGATCTGGTAGGACAGCCCGCTCGCCGGGTTGCTCAGCGTCGTCCAGCCGTCCTGCGGCGCCGCGGGCACGGTCCGGGGCGGCTGGACCGCCACCGCCGTACCGCCGACCGGCTCGTCGCCACCCGCGAACACCACCGCCAGCACGGCGCCCACCACGACCACGAACACGCCCGTCAGCACCAGGCCACTGGGCCGTTCGGTGGGTCGCGCGTGTCTCGGTCCCCTGCGCGGTCGGGGCGAGCGAGCCGGGCGGGACCTCACGAACCGACAGTATCCGGCCGATAACCGCCCGTCGCGCGGCCAAAAGAGGGTTTCAGCCGGTCAGGAAGCTCAACCGGACCGTGCGCACCTGGTTGTCCACGTTCGTGTCGACCAGGCAGACGGACTGCCACGTGCCCAGCGCCAGCCTGCCGCCCAGCACCGGCACCGTGGCGTAGGGCGGCAGCAGCGCGGGCAGCACGTGGTCGCGGCCGTGGCCGGGGGAACCGTGCTGGTGCCGCCACTTCCGGTCCTTCGGCAGCAGGTCGCGCAGCACCGCGAGCAGGTCGTCGTCGCTGCCCGCGCCGGTCTCCAGTACGGCCAGCCCGGCCGTCGCGTGCGGCACCCAGATGTGCAGCAGACCCTCCTCATCGTCCCGATCGGCCACGAAACGGGCGCATTCGTCGGTAAGGTCGTGGACCACCTCGCTGTGGCCGGTGCGGATCTCGATCTCCTGGCTGTGCATCGGCCAACGGTACGAGGACAACAGATGGCCGGTGTGACCGGTCGAAGCTCACCCGTTACGGTGGTCAATTGTGTCGGAGCCCTATGACTACCGTTCCTCTCCGCCGGCCCAGCCCGGGCCGCCACCGGGGTGGAACGGGACGTCCAGGATGCCCATGCAGGCGCTCGGCGCGCCGCCTCCCGACATGCCGGCCGGCGACTACCAGCAGCCCTACGCCTACGAACGCCGGCCCGCCGGCAGCGGGGCCGGGTTCCGGCCGGACCGCTCGAAGCTGCTCGACTACAAGCTCAAGGGCCTCGGTCTGGTCGGCGTCGCGCTGGTGTCGGGTTTCATCTGGTTTCTGATCCGTAACAATCCCGCGCAGCCGCAGGCCCACACGTCCGGGCCGACCGGTCCGGCCGGCGTGTACGTGTTCCAGCCCTACAGCGGCGCCCCGGTCACCGACACCGACTGCGCCGCGCACTCCACCGACAAGCTCCGGGTCTTCCTGGAGTCCCACCCGTGCGTGTCGCTGCGCCGGTCGCTGTTCACCACGATGCTCACCGGCGGCCAGAAGGTGATCACGTCGGTGGCCGTGGTGCGGATGCCCACCCAGACCGACGCCACGCAGCTGCAGGCGCTGTCCGACCGGGATGCCACCGGCCACATCAAGGACCTCGTCGAGGAGGGCACGGTCGTCCCCGGCGGGCCGACCAGCCTGCAGAACGCCGGCTACCACTCGACGCTGCGCGGCACCCGCCTGGTGATCGTCATGACGGAGTACGTCGACGGCAACCTGGACACCGCGGGCAATCTCGACCGGCACGACAAGGCGCTCAAGGCGGTCAGCGCCGACGCCGCCAAGCAGGGCGTCGGCCTCGGCAACTGAGGCGGCTAGGCGGCCTCGCCGGGCATCGCCACCGACGCCGGTGACTGCCCGGAGAGCCTGCGCCACCGCGTTTCCCGCACGGCCGAGTCGACCAGCGCGGCGAGCGCGGCGGCCCGCAGTCCCCGGTCGTCGGTGTGCTCCAGCACCGAGCGCCACGCCACCGTCGCGTCCGACTCGGCGATGGCCAGCGCGGCCAGCGCCGAGGGCTGGTCGGTCACCGGGCGGGGCACCAGGTAGGCCGGTTGCGCGGGCTGTGGCGTGACCTGGCCCGCCGTCAGCCGGGCGGCGGTGGCGTCCCGCAGGTTCTGCACGGCCTGCATCGCTGCGTCCAGTTCCGCCTCCGGCCCGGCCGTGACGAACGCGCTCGCCGTGCCGTACAGCCACAACGCCGCGTTCTCCGCGGACAGCGCGTGTTGCAGCGCGGCCGCGGTGTCAGCGGGCAGCGCCGCGCCCGGCGTGCTGGTGGCGGTCGGGCCGGTCAGGGTCGGCGTGCCACCGGAGGGTGCCGGGTTCGCCGACGTGGCCGACGTCGTCGTGATCGGCTTGCTGTTCAACGCCTCGGTCAGGCTCGCGCAGCCGGCCGCGACCGAACCGACCAGGCCGGCCCGGTAGCGCGGCAGCGTCGGCATCAGCGCTGCGGCCTGGTGCTGCGCGGTGGTCAGCGCGGTCAGCAG
>DATEPR010000632.1:0-6471 GCA_035273045.1 Pseudonocardiaceae bacterium
CCCGGTGTTCATCGAGCGCTTCAGCACGATGATCGAATGGGCCTCGTCGACGTTGAGGATCGGCATGCCGTGGATCGGCGAGTTGGGGTTGCTGCGGGCCGCCGGGTTGGTGACGTCGTTGGCGCCGATCACCAGGGCCACGTCGGTCCGGGCGAACTCGCCGTTCACGTCGTCCATCTCGCGCAACTGGTCGTAGGGCACGTCGGCCTCGGCGAGCAGCACGTTCATGTGACCGGGCATCCGGCCGGCCACCGGATGGATGGCGTACTTGACCTCGACGCCCCGGTCCTCCAGCAGCTTCGCCATCTCCCGGACCGCGTGCTGGGCGTGGGCGACGGCCATGCCGTAGCCGGGCACGATGATGACCTGGTTGGCGTAGGCCATCTGGATCGCCGCGTCCGACGCGCTGGTCTGCCGGACGGTCTTGTCGGTGGCCTCACCGCCACCGCCGGCCACCACGACGCCGCCGAAGCCGCCGGCCACGATCGCCGGGATGGACCGGTTCATCGCCTTGGCCATCAGGTTGGTCAGGATCGAACCGGACGCGCCGACGATCATGCCGGCCACGATGAGCGCGGTGTTGTTCAGCGCCAGGCCGGTGGCCGCGGCCGACAGGCCGGTGCAGGCGTTGAGCAGCGAGATCACCACCGGCATGTCGGCGCCGCCGATGGGGAACACGACCATCAGGCCGAGGGCCGCGGCGAAGACCAGCACGCCGATGATGAGCAGTTGCGAGTTGACGCCGACGCCGACCGCGACGGCGCAGCCGATGGCCGCCGCCAGCAGCGCCAGGTTCACCAACTGCTGCCGCGGCCCGATGCTGATCGGCCGGCCGGGCAGCACCTCCTGGAGCTTGCCGTACGCCACCAGCGAACCCCAGAACGACACCGACCCGATGATCGCGGCCAGCAGCGACGTCACCGGCACGTACGCGGCGAGTCCGGCGTAGTCGTTGGTGGTGCGGAACTCCACCCACGCGATCAGCGCCACCGCGCCACCGCCGACGCCGTTGAACAGGGCCACCATCTGCGGCATCGCGGTCATCTTGACCTGCCGGGCGCTGTGCACGCCCACCAGCGCGCCGAGCACGACACCCAGCACGATCAGCACCCAGTTGCTCATGCCCGGCGTGAGCAGGGTGGCGATGATCGCGATCACCATGCCGGCCGCCGCGATCCAGTTGCCGCGCACCGCGGTCTTGGGTCCGGTCAGGCCCATCAGGCCGTAGATGAACAGGGCGAACGCGACGATGTAGAGGACCTGGATGGCGCTAGTCATCGGCGGAGACCTTCCGCTGCGGCGCTTCCGGCTTGCGCTTGAACATGCCCAGCATCCGGTCGGTGACCAGGAATCCGCCGACCACGTTGATGGTGCCGAACGCGATCGCGATCACCAGCAGGATCTTGTCCAGCACGCCGGTCGCCGCCGTGCCCAGCACGATCAGGCCGCCCAGCAGGACGATGCCGTGGATCGCGTTGGTGCCCGACATCAGCGGGGTGTGCAGTGTGTTGGGCACCTTGGAGATCACCGCGAAACCGACGAAGCCGGCCAGCACGAGGATCGCCAGATTGGCCAGGAACATCACGCCTCCTCATCAGGGCCCGAATGACCGAGCCGTATGTGAAACAGACGGCTCAGTCACTCGGTCTTGTGACACACGCCTTGGCCAGGACCTCGTCGGCGAAGTCGGGGGCGACGGCGCCGTCGTGCAGCATGAGTTGCAGCAGTGCCAGCACGTTGCGCGCGTACAGCTCGCTGGCGTGTTCCGGCATGGTGGCCGGCAGGTTGAGCGGGGACGCGATGGTCACGTCGTGTTTCACGACGATCTCGCCCGGCTCGGTGAGTTCGCAGTTGCCGCCGGTCTCCCCGGCCATGTCGACGATGACGCTGCCCGGCCGCATTCCCTCGACGGCGGCCGCGGTGACCAGCTTGGGCGCCGGCCGGCCGGGCACCAGCGCGGTGGTGACCACCACGTCGAAGCCCTTGATCGCCTCGGTCAGCTTGCGTTGCTGCTCCTCGCGTTCCTCGTCGGTCAGCGCGCGGGCGTAGCCGCCCTCGCCGGCCGCCTCGATGCCCAGGTCCAGCCACTGGGCGCCGAGTGAGCGGACCTGCTCGGCGACCTCGGGCCGCACGTCGTACCCGGTGGTGCGGGCGCCCAGCCGTTTCGCCGTGGCCAGCGCCTGGAGGCCGGCGACGCCGACGCCGAGCACCAGCACGGTCGCCGGCTTCACGGTGCCGGCCGCCGTGGTGAGCATCGGGAAGAACCGGGTGGACTGTTCGGCGGCGAGCAGAACGGCCTTGTAGCCGCCCACGTTCGCCTGCGAGGACAGCGCGTCCATGGACTGGGCGCGGGAGATCCTGGGCACCGACTCCATGGCGAAGCCGGTCACGCCGGCCGCGCGCAGCCGCTCGATCGTCTCCGGACCGGTCAGTGGCGCCAGGAAGCCGATCAGCGTGCTGCCGGAGCGGAGCTTGCCGATCTCGGCCTCGGTCGGCGGGTTGACCTTGACCACCACGTCGGACGGCCACGGGTCGCCGATCGTCGCGCCCGCCTGTTCGTACTCGGCGTCCGGGATCAGCGCGCCCAGTCCGGCGCCCGCCTCGACGACCACGTCGACGCCGGACGAGCGCAGTCTCTCGACCACCTTCGGCACCAGGGCGACCCGGCGTTCCCCGGCCGCGGTCTCCCTGGGCACGCCGACCACGGTCCGTGCTGCCGTCTGCTGCTCGGTGTCAACGGTCACCCGCGGAGCATGCCGTGTCACCCGGGACGCAGTCCAGCACTGTGTGACCTATGGCGGCGAAACGGTCCGACCAGGTTTGAGCCTCACCCTGGCGGGGCACGGTCCAGGCGGCCGGCGTCACCGGCCCAGCCCGGCGAAGCCCTGGTCGACACGCGCGCTCAGCCGCCGGATCTCGTCCCGCAGCTCGGCGATCAGCGCCGCCTGCTCGGCCTCGCCGGCCCGGAAGTCGGCCACGGTGACGTCCCTGGCCTCCGGTTTGAGGTCCACCACGATGGACCCGCCCGGCTCCAGGCTGGCCCGCTGGACGTCCTCGATCGAGCCCGCGCCCTGCTTGCGCAGCGCGGCGGCGACGTCGGCCCGGCGCAGGCCAAGGCGGTGCAGGCTGGACACCACCCTGCCGTCCTCCACCAGCGTGGTGGGCGTGCCCTCGAAGAACGTGGTCAGCCTCGGCCTGCGGTTGACCACCCTGACCCACACCGAGTTGACGCCGATCAGCAGCACCGCGCCGAGCAGGCCGCCGGTGAGGCTGTTGTCCGGGCCGATGATCGCGTTCTGCACCACGTTGGACAGCAGCAGCATGACCACCAGGTCGAACGTGTTGAGCTGGGCCAGGTCGCGCTTGCCGGCCAGCCGGAGCAGCAGGGCCAGCCCGCCGTACACCAGCACGGTGCGCAACACCTTGTCCAGCACGGACACCTGGATGGTGAACAGGTCCGACCACATCGACGCCACCGCCCTTTCCACGCGATGGCTGGCACGCTAGCGGCTGGCCGGCGGGCAGCCGGTCAGCCCCGCACCGCGCGGTCGAGATTGGCCAGCACGCCGTCGTAGATCCGGCGCACCCCGCCGGGCGCGAACGTCCGCTCGAAGAAGCCGCCGACGCCGCCGGCTCCGGTCCAGGTGGTCTCCACGGACACCGCGCTGCCGTCCCGGCCCGACGGCCGGACCGTCCACGTGGTGACCATGCTGGAGTTGGTGTCCCGCTCGACCAACTGGTGTTCGGCCGGCTCGGTCACCTCGACCAGGCAGTCGCGCACCCGTTTGCTGGTGGCCGCCAGCTTCCAGTGCGCGGTCGTGCCGGCGCCGACCCCGCCGGACCGCACCTCGTACTCGCTGAAGTGCTCGGTGAGCAGCGTCGGCCGCACCGTCGTGTAGTCGGCGAGTGCCTGCCAGACCTGGTCGACCGGGGCGGATATGGTCCGTTCCGCTGTCGCCTTCACCTGCGCCATCGGCTCATGGTGCCGGATGCCGCCGCAGGCCCGCTCGGTGGCCCCGGGGAATTGCGCAATTCGCCTGACCGTCGCGGACCGGTGTGCTTCGATCTGCTTCGTGAATCCGAATCACGACCTGCCGGCCGCGCCGCCGGTCACCGAGCCGGAGTCGCCCCGCCTGCCGGTGGACGGGCCGCTGCGCCTGGTGATCATCCTGATGTTCGCCAACGTCGGGTTGTCGCTGATCCTCACCATCCTGATGCTGATCTTCCACACCAGCCTGGTGAACTACGAGTTCGCGCACACCGCGCTGCCGGCGCACGCCGACCCGGCCGTCGTGCGGCGGGGCCTGGAGTCGGCGCTGTGGGGCCGGCTGGTCGGCGTCGTGGTGGTGTCGCTGCTGTACGTGTGGCGGGCCGTGCTGCTGCGCCAGGGCAGGCGGCGGGCCTACCTGCGGCTGATCTGGATCTGCGGCATCGGCCTGGTGGGCATCGTCTACCTGCTGGTGGGCGCGCACTATCCGGTGTGGATGCGGGTGGAGCAGGTGATCCAGGGCTGTGTGCTGATCGCCATGCTGGTCGCGGTGACCCGCCGGCCGGTGCGGGACCGGTTCGCCAAGCCCCGGCAGGTGTAGCCCCGGCCGTCACCAGCGGGCGGTGTTCGGCCGGAACGACGGGTCGAACCGTCGCATGTAGCCGGTGTCGTCCCGCGCGGTCTGGCCGCAGCGCACGTAGTCCTCGTGCGCCCGGGCCAGCGCGTCCTCGTCCAGGGTCACGCCGAGACCGGGTCCGGTGGGCACGGTGACCGCGCCGCCGGTGAACTCCAGCACGCCGGGTTCGATCACGTCGGTCGACCGCCATGGCCAGTGCGTGTCGCAGGCGTAGGTCAGGTGCGGCGTGGCCGCGGCGACGTGCACCATCGCGGCCAGGCTGATGCCGAGATGGCTGTTGGAGTGCATGGACAGGCCGAGACCGAACGTCTCGCACAGCACGGACAGCGACTGGGTGGGCCGCATGCCGCCCCAGTAGTGGTGATCGGACAGCACGACGCCGACCGCGCCCCGCGCCACCGCCTCCGGCAGGTCGGCGAACCGGACGACGCACATGTTGGTGGCCAACGGCATCGTGGCGGCCTTCGCCACCTCGGCCATGCCGGCGATGCCCGGCGTCGGGTCCTCCAGGTACTCCAGGACGCCGTCGAGTTCCCGCGCCACCCGGATGCCGGTGGCGGGGGTCCACGCGGCGTTGGGGTCCAGGCGCAGCGGCCGGCCGGGAAAGGCGTCGGCCAGCGCGTGGACGGCGGCGATCTCGTCGTCCGGCGGCAGCACGCCGCCCTTGAGCTTGATGGAGCGGAAGCCGTACCGGTCGATGATCGTCTTCGCCTCGGCGGCGACGGCCTCCGGCGTGCTCACCTCGCCCCACTCGTCGGCCCGCCCGTCGTGGCCGGCGAACTTGTAGAACAGGTACGCGGAGAAGTCCACCCGGTCCCTGGCCCGGCCGCCGAGCAGGTCGGTGACCGGCCGGCCGAGCGCCCTGCCCTGCGCGTCCAGCGCGGCCACCTCGAACAGCGAGTACACCGTGGCCAGCGTCTTGTCCGCGGAGAAGGCGCCGGTCAGGCCGTGCCGGTCGGCGTAGACCCGGCCGCCGGCCACCTCGGCGACCAGGCGGCGCAGGCCGTGCAGGTCGAACACGTCGTGCCCGGCCAGCCGGCCCGCCACGCTCCGCGCCACGTCCAGGAACGCACTGTCCCCATAGGACTCGCCGAGCCCGGTGACGCCGTCGGAGCAGGTCAACCGCAGCACGCCACGCAGCGCCCACGGCTGGTGCACGCCCATGACGCTGCGCAGCGGCGGGTCGGCGAACGCGACCGGCACGATCTCGGCCCGCAGAATCCTCATTCCAGCCTCCGCAGCAACCCGTGACCGTCGGCGATGATCCGCTCCAGCCGGGTGGTCTGCTCGGCGGTGGGGTCGCGCAGCGGCGGCCGCACGCCGCCGACCTTGTCGCCGCGCAGCCGCGCACCCGCCTTCACCAGGGCGACGGCGAACCCCGGTGTCTCGTCCCGCAGCGCCACCAGCGGCAGGTAGAAGCCGCGCAGCAGGGCGTCCACCACCCGATCGTCGCCGGTGTGCAGCGCCTGGTGGAAGGCGTGCGCGAGCCGCGGCGCGAAGCAGTGCACGGCGGAGGAGTAGGTGGGCACGCCGATCGCCCGGTACGCCCGCGCGGACACCTCGGCGGTGGGCAGCCCGTTGAGGAACAGCAGGTCGTTCGCCCTGGGGTGGCCGCTGTCCCTGATCCGGCCGAC
Organism: Pseudonocardiaceae bacterium; assembly: GCA_035273045.1. GTDB lineage: Bacteria > Actinomycetota > Actinomycetes > Mycobacteriales > Pseudonocardiaceae > DATEPR01. Next base: position 6,260 of record DATEPR010000632.1, read on the forward strand.
GACCCTGGTCATCAGGTCGACGTTGCCGAAGCCGTCCTTGATGCCGATGACGGACGGCACGTCCAGCAGTGCCACGGCGGTGTCCGGGTTGAGCACGCCGGGCGCGCGGTGGTAGACGATCACCGGCACACTGCTGCCGTGCACCGCGTAGCGGACGTGGTCGACCAGGCCGGCCGGCGGGCCGGACACCAGGTAGGGCGGCAGCAGCAGCA
>DATEPR010000633.1:0-6145 GCA_035273045.1 Pseudonocardiaceae bacterium
CCGCCGGCTGGTCGCCGTGGTCGGCGTGATGGGCGACAAGGACGCGCACGGCATCCTCAGCGCGCTGGAACCGGTGGTGGCCGAGGCGGTGCTGACCGCCAACTCGTCGCCCCGCGCCATGCCGGCCGACGACCTGGCCGCGGTGGCGCTGGACGTGTTCGGCGCCGACCGGATCGTGGTGGAGCCGAAGTTGGCCGACGCGATCGAGACCGCGATCGGGCTGGCGGAGGAGGTCGGTGAGCCGGGGCAGCCGTTGTCCGGTGCCGGTGTGGTGGTGACCGGGTCGGTGGTGACGGCCGGGGAGGCGCGGGCGTTGTTCGGCAAGGAGCCGGCATGAGTGACGAGCGGCCGGACCAGCCCGCCGTCGACCCGATGAAGGGTTTCCGGGGTGTCATGGCCGGCACCCTGGTGCTGGAGGCGATCGTCGTCGCGCTGTCGCTGCTGGTGGTGGCGAAGCTGTACGGCGGGCTGGACACCAGCGCCGGCGTGCTGGTCGGCGTGGTGATCCTGGTCCTGCTGCTCACCTGCGCGTTCCTGCGCCGGCGGTGGAGCATCGGCGTGGTCCTGGCCGCCCAACTGGCCCTGATCTGCTGCTTCTTCCTCGGTTCGCCCGGCGTGGGCGCGGTCGGCGTGCTGTTCGCGCTGATCTGGGGCTACCTGCTGTGGTTGCGCCGGGACGTCGCCAGAAGGATGGCCGCCGGCCGGTTGCCCAGCCAGCAGGGAGCGGAACAGGAATGACCGGTCCAGGCGACGACGTACCCCGGCCGTGGGACGGCAAGCCGCCACCCCACTACACCGACACCCCGGCCGGGCCCGCCGAGGAACCGCCGCGCCAGCGGCCCAGCCGCCGGTCAGTGGCGGCGATCGTCGTGGCCGTCGTGGTGGTCGCCGGCGCCGGCCTGACGTTGCTGTTCACCGGCGGTTCGGCCCGCGGCGGCGGTGGCCGGCCGGTCGCGGTCGGCACCCACCTGGCCACCACGTCCCGCCAGCCGACCACGACCACCCCACCGCCGACGACCACGACCACCGCCAGCCCCAACCCGGCCGCCGCCTACGACGTGGGGTCGTGTTTCGACGAGGTCGGCGGCGCCACGCCGGGCAGCGTCCAGCTGAACCTGGTGCCGTGCGGCGGCTCCGACTCGGTGTTCGTCATCAACAAGGTGGTCACGTCGGCGGCGCAGTGTGACAGCGGCGCCGACTACCGCGACCACGGCTACGAAGTGCCCGACCAGACCGCGAACGTGGCCTACTGCGCGTCCCTGGTGGTGCCGGCGAACACCTGTTTCGTGCTCGGCACCTCGGTGCCGATCGCCAGGGCGGCCTGCGGTTCCGCGCCGGACGTGGTCCGGGTGCTGGCCATCGAGCCGGCGCCCAGCGCGGCCCTGGCCTGCACCGACAAGACCAACCCGGACATCTGGTTCTACCAGGCGCCGAGCTCCGGCCAGTTCGCCTGCGTGTCCAGACCGGCAGCGACGACGACCACCACGGCCACGGCCGGTTGACCGGCGCCGATGGGCCACCGGTTAGGCTGCGGCCGTGACTGAGCGCACCCTGGTTCTCGTCAAGCCCGACGGTGTCCGCCGCGGCCTGGTCGGCGAGGTGATCTCCCGTATCGAACGCAAGGGCCTGCGCCTGGTCGCGCTGGAACTGCGCGACGTCCAGCGGTCCGTCGCCGAGCAGCACTACGCCGAGCACGACGGCAAGCCGTTCTTCGGCAGCCTGCTGGAGTTCATCACGTCGGGACCGGTCGTGGCGATGGTCGTCGAGGGTCCGCGGGCCGTTCCGGCGTTCCGCCAGATCGCCGGCGGCACCGACCCGGTGGAGAAGGCGACACCCGGTTCGCTGCGCGGCGACTTCGCCGTGGAGACCCAGTTCAACCTGGTCCACGGCTCGGACTCGGCGGAGTCGGCGGCCAGGGAGATCAAGCTCTGGTTCCCCGCGCTGTAGCGCTGGTCGGCACAAACTCGGCTGAAACTGTCCTGGCAGGCGGTTATCGTCGGTCGGTGTCAGTCAGCAACGGTGATGTCGCGCCGCTGGTCACCGCCACTGGCCTGGTGAAACGGTTCGGTTCGTTCACCGCCGTGGCCGGCATCGACGTCGAGGTGCGGCGGGGTGAGGCGTTCGGCTTCCTCGGCCCCAACGGTGCCGGCAAGTCTTCCACCATGCGGATGATCGCGTGCGTGTCGCCGAGGACCGGTGGCGACCTGCGAGTGCTGGGCATGGACCCGGACCGGGACGGGCCGCGGATCCGGGCCAGGATCGGCGTCGTCCCGCAGGACGACCTGCTGGACGCCGAGCTCACGGTCCGGCAGAACCTCCAGGTCTACGGCAGGTACTTCGGCCTGTCCCGGGCCCAGGTGCGGGCCAAGGCGATCGAGCTGATGGAGTTCGCCCAGCTCACCGACCGGGCCGACGACGACGTGGAACCGTTGTCCGGCGGGATGAAGCGCCGCCTCACCATCGCCCGGTCCCTGGTCAACGACCCGGAACTGCTGCTGCTGGACGAGCCGACGACCGGACTGGACCCGCAGGCCAGGCACCTGTTGTGGGACCGGCTGTTCCGGCTCAAGCAGGACGGAGTGACCCTCATCGTCACCACGCACTACATGGACGAGGCCGAGCAGTTGTGCGACCGGCTGGTGGTGATGGACGGCGGCCGGATCGTCGCCGCCGGCTCGCCGGCCGAGCTGATCGGCACCTACTCCACCCGCGAGGTGCTGGAACTGCGCTGCGCACCGGGCGACCAGGACGACGCCGTGGCCAAGGTGACCGGCCTGGCCGACCGGATCGAGGTCCTGCCGGACCGGCTGCTGCTGTACACGGCGGACGGCGAGGACACCCTGTCCGCCGCCTACGAGGCCGGTGTGCGGCCGGTGTCCAGCCTGGTGCGCCGGTCCACGCTGGAGGACGTGTTCCTGCGCCTGACCGGCCGAAGCCTGGTGGACTGAGATGGCAACCGTCCGGCCGGCCACCGGCCGCACCGTCGGCACCGTCCGCGCCAGCCTGCTGGTGTTCGAGCAGGCGTGGACCTGGTACCGGCGCAACTGGAAGGCCACCGTGTTCTCCAGCGTCGGCCTGCCCGTGCTGTACCTGCTGGCGATGGGGTTGGGTTTCGGGTCGCAGGTGCGGGCCGGTTCGGTGCCCGGCGGCCTGACCTACCTGGCATACCTGGCGCCCGCGCTGCTGCCGGCGGGCGCGGTGCAGACGGCGACGGGGGAGTGCACGTACCCGATCCTGTCCGGCTTCGAGTGGTCGAAGATCTTCCACGGCATCACGGCCACCCCGGTGACGCCGGGCCAGGTGGTGCTGGGCCAGCTGTGGTGGCTGCTGTCCCGGCTGGTCGTGTCCGGCGCGGCCTATCTGGTGGTGGCGGCCGCGATCGGTGCGGTCACCAGCCCGGGGATCGTGTTGTCGCTGGTGTTCGGCGTGCTGACCGGGATGGCGTTCGGCGCCCCGCTGATGGCGTTCGCCGCGACCGTCCGCAGCAGTTCGGGCAACTCGTTCACGGTGATCTTCCGGTTCGTCGTGGTGCCGATGTCGTTGTTCGCCGGCACCTTCTTCCCGGTCAGCCAGTTGCCGGCGTGGGTGCGGCCGGTGGCGTGGCTGACCCCGATGTGGCACGGCACGGAACTGGCCAGGGGAGCGGAGCTCGGCCCGCTGCCGTGGGGATCGACGCTGGTGCACGTCGCCTATCTGGTGGCGCTGTTCGCCGTCGGCGTGTGGCTGGCCACGTGGCGGTTCCGGCTCCGGCTGACCAGGTGAAGGGGGCGAGACCGATGGACGCCACACTGCCGAACAGGACCGGCCTGCTGCTGCGGGTCGTCCCGCCCGGCCTGTACGTCGGGCGGGCCAGGACGCTGGTGCAGCGGGCGCTGCTGACCAACCGCCGGGCCTGGCTGCCGGTCGTGTCCGGGTTCTTCGAGCCGGTGTTCTACCTGCTGGCGCTGGGCGTCGGCTTCGGCAGGCTGACCGGCGACGTCACCGGCCCCGCCGGCACGCCGATCAGCTACACCGCGTTCGTCGCACCGGCGCTGCTGGCGTCGTCGGCGATGAACGGCGCCGTGTTCGACTCGACGTTCAACATCTTCCACAAGCTCAAGTACGTGAAGCTGTACGACTCGATCCTGACCACGCCGCTGGGTCCGGTGGACATCGCGATCGGGGAGATCAGTTGGGCGCTGCTGCGCGGCGGCCTCTACTCGGCCGCGTTCCTCACGGTGATGGCGGTGCTCGGCCTGATCAGCACGCCGTGGGCGCTGCTGGCGTTCCCGGCGGCGCTGCTGATCGCGCTGGCGTTCGCCTCGGTCGGCATGGGAGTGACCACGTTCATGCGGTCCTGGCAGGACTTCGACCTGGTGAACCTCGCCGTGCTGCCGATGTTCTTCTTCTCCACCACGTTCTACCCGCTGTCGGTGTACCCGAGGTGGTTGCAGGTCGTGGTCGAGTGCCTGCCGCTCTACCAGGGCGTCGCGCTGATGCGGTCGCTGACCATCGGCGGGGTGGACGCCGGCCTGGTGGGCCACGTCCTGTACTTCGCGGTGATGGTCGTCGGCGGTGGCGTGCTGGCCGGCCGGCGGCTGCGGGTGCTGCTGCTCAGGTAGCGATACATACCCATATGGGTATACGATGGTCGCATGGCGAGAGCGGCGACCACGACGGATGCTTTCAACGCGGTGGCCGAGCCACGCAGGAGGCAGATCCTCGACCTGCTGGTTGAGGGCGAGCGGTCGGTCACCGACCTGGTCGCGCACCTCGACCTGGCGCAGCCGCTGGTGTCCAAGCACCTGCGGGTGCTGCGGGAGGTGGGCCTGGTCGAGGTGCGCGACGCGGGGCGGCAGCGGATGTACCGGATCGACGGCCGCCCGCTCAAACCCATCCACGACTGGCTGAGCAGGTACGAGCGGACCTGGCAGGAACGGTTCGAACGGTTGGACGCCGTACTGGCGGAACTCAAGGAGGCGCAAGGCGATGGCAGCGACGAGTAGCGGCACGGCGGTGGTCACCCTGCCGTCGGACACCCACATCCTGATCACCAGGGAGTTCGACGCTCCCCGCCACCTGGTCTACCGGGCGTGGACCACGCCGGAACTGATCCGGCGCTGGTGGAGCGGTGACCGGGGCGAGATGACGGTGGCCGAGGTGGACCTGAGAGTCGGCGGCGCGTGGCGGTACCAGATGACCGCCAACGGCGGATTCGCCGTCGGATTTCACGGTGAGTACCAGGAGATCGTGCCGAACGAGCGTCTGGTGTGGACGGAGATCTACGACCCGTTCCCGGACCACCCGGCCGTGTGCACGATGACGCTGACCGAACAGGACGGTCGGACCACGATGCGCATGCTGGTCGAGCACGACAGCAAACAGAGCCGCGACATGCACGTCGACTCCGGCATGGAAGCCGGCATGCAGGAGGCGATGGACCACCTGGAGCAGGTGGCGATCTCGCTGGCCTGACGGGCAACGACGTGGGGCCGGGCACCAGCCCGGCCCCACGTCGGCGTGATGACTGACTACGGATCCTCCTTTCGCTGCGGTCAGCTGAGAGTGACGTCGTCGACGTCGACCGTGCCCTGGGCGAACCACCCGTGGACGAAGACGGTCACGCTGGTGGTGGCCGCTCCGGTGGTGAACGTGGTGGTCAGCTGGGTGTAGGCGGGTGCCGCCTGGGTGAAGGTGCTGGGATCGGTCGTGCCGGTGCCGGTGGCGCCCAGGAAGGCGAAGTTGCCCTGCACCCACGCGCTGAGCGTGTAGGTGTGGCCGGGTTGCACGGTTACCGTCTCGGTGCACTGGGCGTCGTCCGAACTGGTGGCCGCGGCCGCCAGCGCGTGCGTGCCGGTGTGCGCCGGTGCGGCGACGACACTTGCCGTGCCGGCGTCACACGTCCACGGCGACAGCGCACCGGACTCGAAACCACCGTTGCTGACCAGGTTGCCGGCCGGCGGCGGGGACGCCACGGTCGTGGTCGGCGGTGGTGGTGCGGCCGTGGTGGTGGGCGGCGGTGCCGCTGTCGTGGTCGGCGGCGGCGGTGGTGCCGTGGTCGTGCCGCCCGGCGGGGTCGGGCAGGTCGTCGTGGTGCCGGCCAGGTCGGTGACCACGTCGTTGAACAGCGTGTTCGTCGGGTTGTCCAGGTCGTACATCGAGAACA
>DATEPR010000634.1:0-3551 GCA_035273045.1 Pseudonocardiaceae bacterium
AGGGTGTTGCAGCCGCTGCCGGAGGACGGCCTGCGGCCGGACGCCGCCGACCTGCGGGCCGCCGGGCTGTTCGACCCGGCGCTCGTCGCGGTCAACCGTGGTGCGGCGGACTTCCTTGCGGCGTGGGCGGAACACGCGCTGCGCGAACCGGCGGACGCGTTCCTGGACGAAGCCGCCGTGCTGCTGCGCCACGACGTGTTGCGCGATCCCGGCATCGGGCTGTCGGTGTGGAACGCCGCCCAACGGCCGATGGCGGCCGACGACCAGGGTGTCGTGACCGTCGGCGGCGCTCCGCTGCGCACCGTGCACTTCACCGGTTTCGACCCGGAGCGGCCGTGGCTGCTGTCCACGCGGATCGCCGAGCGGCCGAGGGTGCTGCTCTCCGAGCACCGGCTGCTGGCCAAGCTGTGCTCCGCCTACGTCGCCGCACTCACCGCTGCCACCCAACCGGGTGATCCGGTGGAGCTGCCTCACCGGATCGGGTCAGCCGGCGTGCCGGCCAGCCTGCGGGCGCGCTACCGCACCGCATGGCTGGCCGCCGAACGCGACGGCACCGAGAGCCCACCGCCGTTGCCCACGTCGCCGGTGGAATTCCTGGACTGGGCGTGCGCGCCCGCCGAGGAACCGGGCAGCACCCGGTGGGCGGCAGCGGTGTGGGCGGACAATGCCGGCCTGCGGCGCCGGTTCCCCGATCCGTTCGGCGCCGACGCCGACGGTTTCCGCGAGTGGTGCGCGGCGGCCGGCGTGTCCAGCGGCGCACTGCCACCGGAGGCCGTACCGAGGGTGCCGGACGCCGACACCCGGCTCACCGACCAACTCGGCGTGTCCGTGCTGGGCCGCGGCCGGCTCGCCGACCTGCTGCGCGACGCGGCCGCCGCGTCCGGCCTGCCGGTGTCCAGCGAACCGGACTACCCGGTGGTGCTGTGCTGCGGCAGCGTGCCCAGCGGGCTCGCCCGGCGCCGGCACGTCGTCGCACTGCCGGACGACACCGGCACGATCACCGGCCACCGGGCCGCCGACGAGGCATGGACGTTCACCGAAGCCGCACGGTCCGAACTGGACGGTGCGGCTTCGGTGAACGTGATCCCGCTGCCCGTGCCCGACCTGCCGGTCACCGACGACGTCGCGCGGCAGGCGGCACGGGACCGGCTGGGCTGGCCGGGAAAGCCAGACACCGTGGTGTACGCCGCCGTCGTCGACCACGCGCACGAGCGGGCCGACAACGCGCTCGGCGTCGTCGGCGCGTTCACCCGGACCTTCACCGACCGGGCCGACGTGCGACTGCTGGTCTTGGTCGACGGCGTCGACCAGCACGACGCGGCGGCCGAACGGCTGCGCCTGGCGGCGAGCGACGACGACCGGATCGCACTCGTCGAACAACCCGAGGACCGAGACGTCTGGCTAGACGCCGCGAACTGCCTGCTCGCCCTGCACCGTGCCGGCTCCGACCGGATCGGCATGATCGTCGCCGGCGGCGCGGCCCGTGGCCTGCCCGTGGTGGGCGCGGAGGGCGGTCCGGTCGCCGAACTGCTTGGCCGCGACGGCGCCCTGCTGGTGCCGGACGCGGATTCGGCACTGCTGGTGGATGCCCTGCGCGACATCGCGGACGACCCGGACGCGGTGGCCCGGCTGGGCGCCGTCGGACGGACGAGGCTGCTGCGCGGGCACGCCGTCGACGTGGCGGGAGCCCGGCTGCGCGACCGCGTCGAGCACGCCTACCACGCCTGGCGGGCCCGCAACGCCGCCGCCCGGATGCCGCAGGAGAACCGGGATCCGTTGCGCCCGTTGCGATCCGCCCGGCACGTGCTGCTGCGCGAACCGGACGTCGACGCCGGGCACAAGATCCCGATGGCGCCCGCGCTGCGCAAGGCCGTGCTGCGGGTGCTCAACCACTACGACGCCCACATGCGCTCGGTCCTCGGCACGCTCGTGGACGGCATGGAGCGGTCCGTCGAGGAGCTGACCGCCCGCCAGGACGCCGCCACGGCCACCGCTGACCTGCCCGAGCTGAACGTGGTGTCCGAACAACTCGACCTGCTCGCCGAACGCATCGCCCATCTGGATGACCGGCTGCTCGGCCTCGATGACGGCACGCTCCGGGTGCGCGCGGACGTCGCCGGTCACACCAGGCGCCTGGACGAGGTCGAGGACGCCGTGGTCGGCGAGGCCGGGAAGCGCGGCAAGCAGCTCGCCGTGCTCACCGACCGGCTCGACCGGCTCACCGAGGCGGTCGACCGCACCCTCGATCGAATGGGTGATCTCGAAACCCGCGTGGCCGCCGTGCTGCGGGAGCAGGACAGCCGCACCGAGACCGGCCTGCGCGCCGCCAGCCAGGCGCTGACCGCGTCCGACGCGCTGCGCCGCGTGGTGCTGCGCGAACACGAACGACGTGCCCAGGATCACTCCGGCGACCTGCCGCACAGCTCGCTCGTCCTGTCCGACGCCGGACTGCTCCGCCTGCCCGCCGACGACGGCGTGATGCTGCCCCTGCTGTCCAGCAACGGGGTGTGGGAGCCCGAACTGTCCACGCTGATCGACTCGCTGGTCGAACCCGGCGGTGTGTTCGTCGACATCGGCGCCTACGTCGGCTACCACAGCCTCCGGGTGCTCAGCCGGCTCGGGACGAGCGGTGCCGTGGTCGCCGTCGAACCCTACCTGCCGGCGACAGACCTGTTGCGGCACAACGTCTCCATCAACGTGCCCGACCCGGTGGCGGAACGGCTCACCATCCTGCCGGCCGCCGCGTGGGACACCGCGGGCCACCTGGCGGCGACGCCGGCGATGACCGGGGGAGTGGTGGTGACGCCGCTGTCCGGTGATCCGGGCGACACCGAGCAGGCGACCGTGCCGGCCGTGCGGCTGGACAAGGAGTTCGAGTCGGTGGACGGGCTGCGCGGAATGCCGCTCACCGTGGTCAAGGTCGACGTCCCCGGGCGGGGGCACCGGGCGCTCGGCGGCCTGGTCCGCCTGCTGCGCCGCGACCGGCCGCACGTCTTCTGCGCCTTCTCGGTCACACAGACGAGTGAGATCGGCGACGATCCGATAACAGTGCTCCGCGAATTCGACACGTGGGGGTTCGACGTTCTCCTGCTCGGGGATCGGGAACCAGCCACACCACAGGCGATTGTGGCGGCGGTCGAGGGCCAGCACAGCACCACGCTGTGGCTCCGACCGCGCGGCCGGCCGGCCTGAGCAGGGCTCTGACCAGCCGATTTGACTCGGGTCGCCGTGCTGGGTAACTTTTCTCCCGTCGAAGGAACGGATCGCTCCCGGTCGTCGGATTGGGAGTGGGTCAGAGTTCGGCCCGGTGTCGTAGATCAAGTTTGACACCTTGGGACCTGTCTGATAAGCTTCTTCGGCACTCCTGATCCGGTTCGGCCGCTTCAGGACGTATGCTTGAAAACGGGATGAACGCCCCGCTCTTGCGCTGCTTGGTTGTGGTGTGTGGTGGTGTGCGTGTGTTCTTTGAGAACTCAACAGTGTGCCGATGATGTTGGTGGAGTATTGATGTTGTAGCCCCTCGTCTTGGGGTTTCTTTGAGATGTGATGCC
>DATEPR010000635.1:0-2863 GCA_035273045.1 Pseudonocardiaceae bacterium
CGCCCTGGTGCCCTGCGGCCCGATCGGCCCCGGCCGCACCGGCGGCGTGCGGACCGTGCTGTCCGCCGCGGAATCACCGGCCGGGCCGGACATGTGCTGGGTGGCCAGGGCGTCGTGCTCGACCTTGTCCGTCGACTCGTCCGCCGGGGCGGCGGATTCGCCGGCGGGCCGGTCGTCGGCGCGGTGCCGGCCCCGGAACTCCGGCGACTGCTCCGGTTCCGGCTCCGGTGGCGAGGCGGGTGTGGGCACCGGGACAGGCACCCGGCGCAGGCCAAGCGAGTTCCGGGTGCGCACCAGTTCGTCCAGGAACGCGGCCGCGTCCGGCGGGCGCAGCGCGGGGTCGCGCCGGGTGGCGCGCAGCACCAGGTCGTCCAGGGCCGCCGGAATGCCCGGCACCGACTCGCTCGGCGGGGGCACGTCGTCGTTCACGTGCCGGTAGGCCACGGAGATCGGGGTGTCCCCCTGGTACGGCGGGGCGCCGGTGAGCATCTCGTAGCAGACGACGCCGGCCGAGTAGACGTCGCTGCGCGCGTCGGCCGCGCCGGTCTCCACCTGTTCCGGCGACAGGTAGGCGACGGTGCCCAGAATCGTGCTGTCACTGGTGATCCCGGCCGTCGCCACGGCCCTGACCAGGCCGAAATCGGCCACCTTCACGATGCCGCCCTGGCCGATCAGCACGTTCTCCGGCTTCACGTCCCGGTGCACCAGGCCGGCCAGGTGCGCCGAGGACAGCGCGGCCAGCATTGGGTCCAGCACGCTGATCGCCAGCGACACCGGCAGGGCGCCGCGCTCGCGCAGCAGGTCGCGCAGGGTGCCGCCGGACACCAGTTCCATGACGAGGTACACGTGGTCGCCGTCCACGCCCTGGTCGTGCACGGCGACCACGTTCGGGTGGTGTAGCCGAGCGGCGGCGCGGGCCTCCAACTCGAACCGGTCGATGAACGAGCGGTCCCGCGCGAACGTCGACTCCATCACCTTGATCGCGACGGGCCGGTCCAGCCGCAGGTCGAGACCTGAGTACACACTCGACATGCCGCCGCGGGCGAGCGGCGTTTCGACCCGGTAGCGGCCTTCCAGAACCGCGCCGAGCACAGCGGCGCCATGGGCTTCCACGCCTGCCGATGGTACGGAGCCACGCGGGTGAACATCCCTCGACTGGCGCAGGGCGCGCGACGCTGTGTTGTGGCATGGTTGGCTCTCGTGAGTGCGATACCCACCGCCGAGGATGTCCTCGACCGGTCGTACGAGGTACTGACCCTGCCCGAGGTGGCCCAGTCGGTCGGCCAACCGGTCACCCGGGTACAGCAGATGGTGCGGGACGGACACCTGGTGGCGTTCCGCAGGGACGGCGTGATGGTCGTCCCCGCTTTGTTCCTGAACGGCGAAGGCGTGGTGAAAGGCCTGCCAGGCACGCTGACCGTGCTGCGCGACGCCGGCTTCTCCGCGGAGGAGATGCTGCGCTGGCTGTTCACCGCCGACGACACCCTGCCGGGCTCGCCCATCGAGGCCCTGCGGACCAACCGTGGCCGGGAGGTGAAGCGCCGGGCCCAGGCCCTGGCGTTCTAGTCTCCGCCGGCCCGTAGTCCACCGAACGGTGGACGGGTGTCGGCTGGCTGTTGCTCTCCGTAGTCATCGTCCCGGTCTGGCGGCGCACCGCCGGACCGGGACCTTGGCACGTCGTCCCGGCCCAGCCACACCGACAGCCGCAGCGGATCCGGCCGCACCAGCGACACCGCGGCCAACCACGCGACCAGCCCGACCGCGGCCAGGTAGACCGCCCGGTAGAGGCCGATCGACCCGTCCGGGAAGTTCAACAGCGCGATCAGCGTCGAGCAGCCGGTCGCGATCACCAGGCCGCGCCGCGACCACGCCAGCCCGGCCGCCAGCACCAGCGCCCAGCTGAAGTACCAGGGCAGCGTCGCCGGCGAGCACAGGATCACCGCGAGCAGCGCCAACGCCGCCCGCCGGACCACCGTGGCCGCCGGTTCGTCCCTGGCCAGCCACCACTGCCGCACCACCAGCGCCACCAGGATGAGCCAGCCGACCGGCCGGGTCACGGCCAGCACGTCGTCCAGGCTCAGCGGCCCGAACAGCCGGCCCACGACGTACCCGAGCTGGCCGGCGCCGGTGGGCAGCGACAACCAGTCGATCACCAGGTTCGACGTGCTCAACGCCGGCAGCCAACCCAGGTCGACACCGGCCAGCAGGGTGCACGCGGCGAACACCGGCACCACCACCACGATCCCGGACAGCGTCGCCCTGGCCAGCCGCCGGCCCCACCGGCCGGGCAGCCGCGACGCCCACACCAGCACCAGGAACGGCAGCAGCACCCCGGCCGTCGCCTTCACCGCGAACGCCAGCGTGACCAGCAGGAAACCCCCGCGGTGCCGGCCGTCCAGCACCAGCACGGTGCCCGCGGCCAGCAGCCCCACCATCAGCAGGTCGTTGTGCCCGCCACCGACCAGGTACAGCAGCACCAGCGGATTCGCCGCGCCCAACCACAGCGCGACCGGCGGTGAACCGCCCAGCAGCCGCGCCAGCCGGGGCAGCGCCCAGCACAGCAGCACCATGCCCACGCACAGCGTGACGCGCATGGCGATCACGCCGACCACGGTGCTCTGCCCGGTGACCAGCACCACCGACTTGGCCACCAGGATGAACAGCGGCCCGTACGGCGTCGGCGTGTTCTGCCACCTCGGGTCGACGTTCGCGGACAGGTGATCGTCCAGGTCGGAAACGCCGTGGTGGTAAGGATTCAGGCCGTGCAGCGCCAGGTCGCCCTGCGCCAGGTAGGTGAACAGGTCCCGGCTGAACAGCGGGGGAGCCACCAGCAGCGGCAGCGTCCACGCGCCCACGGCGGCCA
>DATEPR010000636.1:0-4757 GCA_035273045.1 Pseudonocardiaceae bacterium
ACGGGCCGCGTTCAGCGCCCGGTCGGCCGACACGTGCAGGAAGGCGTGCACCCGGTCGTCGACCTCGGCGATCCGGTCCAGGTGCGCCTGGGTGACCTCGACCGACGACACGTCGCCGGACTGGATCCGCGCGGCCAGGTCGGCGGCGGTGAGCCGGGTCAGGTCGCCGGTCATGACTCCTCCCCCAGGATGCGCGGCACGCGGAACCGGCCGTCCTCGGCCGCGGGTGCGCCGGACAGCGCCTGCCGCTGGGTCAGGCAGGGCCGGGCCGCGTCCTCACGGAACACGTTGACCAGCGGCACGGCGTGTGTGGTGGGCGGGATGTCGTCCGCGGCGACCTCACCGACGGAGGCCACGGACGTCAGGATCACGTCGAGCTGCCCGGCGAACAGGGTGAGCTCGTCCTCGGTGACGGCCAGGCGGGCCAGGTTGGCGAGGTGGGCGACCTCTGCTCGGGAGATGTTGGGCACGGTGGGCGGACTCCTGGTGGGTTTCGCTGTTGACCCCACGAGTCTATGGCGCACCCGTCGACCGGCTCGACCGGGTTTGACCGGCGCCGGGACGCCACGAGGTTGCCACTGGACATTCACCGGACATCCGCCGACATCCCGCCGCCGTGCGCTGCCCCGGCGCGTCACTTCTGCCACAATCGACGGCCGGCAACAGCCCCTGACGTGGTTGGGGCCGGTCTGGTGGGTGCGGTCTTCTTCCAGTTCAATGGTGGAGTCGACTGCTGCCCACAACCGAACGCGGACGGCGAGGCTCCGCGTGCGAAGCAGGAGGCGTTCGCCTTGTCCTTCCTGATCCGGGTGCTGCTCCCGGACATCCCAGGCACCCTGGGCGCGGTCGCGACCGCGCTGGGCGGCGTCGGGGCCGACATCCTGAGCGTCGACGTCGTCGAACGCGGCCGCGGCGTGGCCGTCGACGACCTGGTGGTGGAACTGCCGTCCGGCAGCCTGCCGGACGTGCTGATCACCGCGGCCGAGTCGGTGGAAGGCGTCGAGGTGGACGCGGTCCGGCCCTACGCGGGCGTGCTGGACACCCACCGGGAACTGGAACTGGTGGAGGCCGTCGCGGACGACCCCAGATCCGGCCTGGACACGTTCACCGAGGGCGTACCGAAGATCGTGCGCGCCGGCTGGGCGTTGACGATGCGCTGCGACGGCAACGGGGTCAGCAGGTTAGCGGCCAGCACGGCGGCGCCGCAGATGGACGTGGACATGCCGTGGATGCCGCTGCAACGCGCCACCGTGCTGGACGGCGAGTCACCGTGGGTGCCGGACACGTGGCAGCAGTTGGGCACCGAACTGGCGGCCACCCCGGTCGGCAAGCCGGATCGGGCGCTGCTGGTCGCCCGTCCGGGTGGTCCGATGTTCCGTGCCGCCGAGGTGGCCCGGCTGGCGCACCTCGCCGGCATCGTCGCTGTGGTGCTGGACGGCTAACCGGCGTCCGAGCCGTCGCCGATGGTGGCGACCTCGACGGCCGCGTCCGGGCCGGAGTCGAGCAGGACGCGGAAGCCGTCCTCGTCCAGGATCGGCACCTTCAACTGCGCCGCCTTGTCGGCCTTGCTGCCCGGCGCGTCGCCGATCACCACGAACGAGGTCTTCTTGGACACCGAACTGGCCGCCTTGCCGCCGCGTTCGGTGATGGCCTCCTTGGCCTCGTCGCGGGAGAAACCGGTCAGCGATCCGGTGACCACAATGGACATTCCCTCCAGCGTGCGCGGCACGCCGGACGTGCGGTCCTCGGCCAGCCGGACGCCGGCGTCCTGCCACTTGCGGACCACATCGCGGTGCCAGTCGACCTCGAACCATTCGCGCACGGCGGCCGCGATCGTGGGGCCGACGCCGTCCACGTCGGCCAGCTTCTCCTCGTCGGCCGCCTGGATCTCGTCCAGTGAACCGAAACCGCGGGCCAGTGCCTGGGCGGCGGTGGGTCCTACGTGCCGGATGGACAGTGCCACCAGTGCCCGCCACAGTGGACGGTCCTTGGCCGCCCGGAGGTTGTGCAGCAGCCGGAGTCCGTTGGCGGACAGGCCGCCTTCCTTCTTGCGGAACAGGTCCACCCGCAGGAGCTGGTCCTCGGTCAGGGCGAACACGTCGCCCTCGTCGGCGAGCACGCCGGAGGTGAGCAGGGCGGTGGCCGCCTCGTAGCCGAGGCCCTCGATGTCGAACGCGCCCCGGCCGGCCAGGTGGAACAGCCGTTCGCGCAGTTGCGCGGGACAGGACCGGGCGTTGGGGCACCGGATGTCGACGTCGCTCTCCTTCTCCCGGCGCAGCGGCGTGCCGCACTCCGGGCAGACCGTGGGCATCACGAACCGGGTGAGCGTGCGGCCGTCGTCGCGGGCGGCCGCGACCGGGCCGAGCACCTCGGGGATCACGTCGCCCGCCTTGCGGATCACCACGGTGTCGCCGATCAGCACGCCCTTGCGTTCCACCTCGTCGGCGTTGTGCAGGGTGGCCATGGCGACCGTGGAACCGGACACCTTCACCGGTTCCATCACGGCGAACGGCGTGACCCGGCCGGTGCGGCCGACGTTGACCTGGATGTCCAGCAGCGTCGTGGTGGCCTCCTCCGGCGGGTACTTGTAGGCGATGGCCCAGCGCGGCGCCCGGGACGTGGTGCCCAGCCTGCGCTGCTCGACGACCTCGTCGACCTTGAGCACCAGGCCGTCGATCTCGTGCTCGACGTCGTGCCGGTGCTCGCCCCAGTACTCGATCCGCTCGATGGCCTGGTCGATGTCGTCCACCAGCGTGGTGTGGGTGGACACGGGCAGGCCCCAGGCGCGCAGCGCGCGGTAGGCGTCGGACTGGAGCGTCGGTTCGAAGCCGTCGCGCTTGCCCAGGCCGTGGCAGATCATCCGCAGCTTGCGGCTCGCGGTGATCTTCGGGTCCTTCTGGCGCAGCGAACCGGCGGCCGAGTTGCGCGGGTTGGCGAACGGCGGCTTCCCCGCGGCCACCAGCGATGCGTTCAGCTCGGCGAAGTCGGTGAGGCGGAAGAACACCTCGCCACGCACCTCGATCAGCTTCGGCACCGGGAACTCGTCGGTGCCGGTGAGCCGCTCCGGGACGTCCCGCATGGTGCGCACGTTGAGCGTGACGTCCTCACCGGTGCGGCCGTCGCCCCTGGTGAGCGCCCGCACCAGCCGGCCGTCCCGGTACAGCAGGTTGATCGCCAGGCCGTCGACCTTGAGTTCGCACAGGAAGTGGTACGTGCCGCCGGCGGCCTTCTGCACCCGGTCCGCCCAGGTGCGCAACTGGTCGAGGTCGAACACGTCGTCCAGGCTGAGCATCCGCTCCAGGTGGTCGTGCGCGACGAACTCGGTGGAGAACGTGCCGCCGACCTGCTGGGTCGGCGAGTCGGGGGTGACCAAGGCGGGGTGCTCGTCCTCGATGCGCTGGAGTTCCAGCAGGAGTTCGTCGAACTGGGCGTCCGAGATGGTGGGCGCGTCCAGGACGTAGTACCGGAACTGGTGGCCGCGCACCTCCTCGGCGAGCACGGCGTGGCGTTCGCGGACGTCGGCCGGCACGTCCTCCGCACCCTCCGCGTCGGCGGACGTCACGTCCCGCTGGGGTGGCAGGTCTTCGTCGTCGCTGGTCACACCCGCAGGGTAGCCAATGACGCCGACAGGTTCAGCCGTCCTCGGGCTCCGGACCGGGTGGGTCGGGCAGCCCGGCCAGGCGGCGCACCAGCACCCGCAACTCACGCAGGGTGATGGCGTTGGCCGGCCGGTGCAGCGCCGTCTCCACGCGGCGCAGCCGCTCCCCGGCCAGCCGCTCGCCGAGGGTGGCGTCCAGCGGCAGGAACGTCATCGCCGACCGGCCCGGTTCGTCCAGTTCGGACAGTTGGGGGTGGTAGACGGCGACGTCCACCACACCGGCCTCCTCGTCGACCTGGGCGGCGACCAGGAAGTCGGCCAGCCGGATCCGGTGGCCGGACAGGTTCACGGTGACGCCGTTGGGGTCCGGCACGGCGGGCACCGAGTCGTGGTACTCCCACAGCACGTCGGTGGCCGGCGCGGCGGCGATCCAGGCGTCGGTGTAGGGCCGCAGGTCCGGGTCCTCCTGGCCGCTGACCACCAGCGCGTACACCGCCCGCTGGCCGCGGTCCAGGGAGAAGTGCAGGTCGGGGTGGATGGCGGCGACGGCCTCGCACAGCTCGTGCTCGACCCGTTTGAGTTCCCGGTCCCCCAGCGCCGCGCTGATGCTGGGCAGCAGCTCCTCCCAGCGCGCCCAGAAGCGCAGCGCCGCCTCCGCCGGGTCGGCGAGCACCGGACCGGCCGGTGCGTCGGTCACCGGCTCGGCCGGCGTCCGTCTACGTCGGCGAAACCACCTCATGCCGGCCATTGTGCGCCTGCCGCCGGCGAACCGGCCCGTACCAGGACCGATTGTGTCAGTCCTCGGACCACGACTCCGGCGGCTCGACGAACGCCTTCGCCAGGTCCGCGGTCAGGCCCAGCGCCCGCCTGGCCCAGGTCGGGGTGGCGCCGGCGAGCCCGCAGGTGGGCGTGGGCACGGCCCGCTCGGCCAGCCAGGTCCTGGGGAAGCCGAGCCGGTCGACCATGGCCAGCGCCGGTTTCGCCACGTCGTGCAGCGTGACCGGGTCGTCCGGGTCGACGGACGGGACGAGCCCCAGGAACAGGGTGGCCCCGGCGTCCCAGGTCTCGCCGATCTCGTCCCACATCTCGGCCGCGGCGTCGTCCAGGGGGGTGGCGTCGAAGGAGATGACGTCCGCGCCGGCGGACCGCAGCAGGGCGA
>DATEPR010000637.1:0-4541 GCA_035273045.1 Pseudonocardiaceae bacterium
CGAGGCCCAGCAACTCGCCGAGGCCCAGCAGATCACCGGGCAGCAGACCGTGGACACGTCCGTCCACCCGGGCCGGACCGCGGGCGCCACGTTCACCAGCCCGGCCAAGGGCACGGTCGTCGCCACGTTCGGCGGCCAGTACGGGGCGTTCCACTACGGCATCGAGATCGCCAACGTGAAGGACACGCCGATCGTCGCCGTCGCCGACGGCGTGATCATCGCCGCCGGCCCGGCGGACGGATTCGGCCTGTGGGTCAAGGAACAACTGTCCGACGGAACCACCCTGGTCTACGCCCGGATGGACACGTTCTCCGTCCAGGTGGGACAGCACGTCACCGCCGGCGAGCGGATCGCGCTGATGGGCGACCGGGGTTTCGGCACCGGCTACACGCTGCACTTCGAGGTGTGGAACCCGGTCGGGAAGAAGATCGACCCCGAGTCGTGGCTCAACGAGCGTGGCGTGACCGTCTAGCCCGTCACAGCTTCACGATCGGCACGCTGCCGATCAGCATCAGCTTGATCGTCCCGGACGAGCCGAAATCGATGGTGGCCGTCGCCCGTGGGCCGGAGCCCTCGGTGGCGACCACGGTGCCCAGGCCGTACTTGTCGTGGCTGACCCGGTCGCCGACCTCCAGGCTGATCGCCGGGGTGTTCTGCCAGCCCTTGAACGCGGTGGTGCGCATTCCCCTGGCGGCCAGCGTGGCCTGCGCCGAGTCGTCGCCGGTGCGCCGCCAGGTGGTCTGCGCGGTGGGCGCGGAGCGGTCCGGTTCCTTGCGGCGCCACTCGATCAGCCGCTCCGGGATCTCGTCCAGGAAACGGCTCGCCGGGTTGGTCATCGGCTGGCCCCACGCCGAGCGGACCAGCGCGCGGGACAGGTACAACCGCTGCCTGGCCCTGGTGATGCCGACATAGGCCAGCCGGCGCTCCTCGGCCAGTTCGGTCGGGTCGCCCAGCGCCCGCATGTGCGGGAAGATCCCGTCCTCCCAGCCGGTGCAGAACACCACCGGGAACTCCAGGCCCTTCGCGGTGTGCAGGGTCATCAGGGTGACCACGCCGTCGTCGGAGTCCGGGACCTGGTCGGAGTCGGCCACCAGCGAGACCCGTTCCAGGAACGCGGCCAGCGGGGACAGCTGCGGCGCGTCCGCCTCGCCCTCCAGCACCGGGGCGCCTGCCTCCGTGGCGGCGAACTCCCTGGCCACCGTGACCAGTTCGGTCAGGTTGTCCAGCCGGCCGGCGTCCTGCGGGTCGTCGCTCGCCTCCAGTTCGGCCCGGTAGCCGGTGCGGTCGATGATCGCCTCGATCAGGTCGCCGACGTCGCCGTCGGCGAGTTCGGCCAGCTCGTCCACCATCTCGACGAAACCGGTGATCGCGTTGCGGGAGCGCGGGTTCAGCAGCGGCACCCGGTCGGCGACGGCCTCGCGCAGCGCCGCGGTGAACGAGATCCGCTCCTGCTCGGCGTGGTTGGCCACGACCGCCTCGGCCCGGTCGCCGATGCCCCGCTTGGGCACGTTGATGATGCGCCGCAGGCTGACCGTGTCCTCCGGGTTGGCCAGCACCTTCAGGTAGGCCAGGGCGTCCTTGATCTCCCGGCGCTCGTAGAACCGCACGCCGCCGACCACGCGGTAGGGCAGGCCGAGCCGGATGAAGATCTCCTCGAACACCCGGGACTGGTTGTTGGTGCGGTAGAAGACCGCGATGTCGGCGTTGTTCGCGTCGCCGGAGTCGACCAGCCGGTCGATCTCGCCGGCCACGAACGCGGCCTCGTCGTGCTCGTTGTCGCCGACGTAGCCGACGATCTTCTCGCCGTCGCCGGACTCGGTCCACAGCCGCTTGTCCCTGCGGTTCGGATTGCGCGAGATCACCGCGTTGGCCGCGCTCAGGATCGTCTGCGTGGACCGGTAGTTCTGCTCCAGCATGATCGTGCGGGCCTGCGGGTAGTCCCGCTCGAACTCGACGATGTTGCGGATCGTCGCGCCACGGAAGGCGTAGATCGACTGGTCGGCGTCGCCCACCACGCACAGCTCCGCCGGTTCCACCTCACCGCCGCCGGTGCCCACCAGTTCCCGGACCAGGACGTACTGGGCGTGGTTGGTGTCCTGGTACTCGTCCACCAGCACGTGCCGGAAGCGGCGGCGGTAGTACTCGGCGGCCTCGGGATAGTCGCGCAGCAGCTGGACCGTGCGCATGATCAGGTCGTCGAAGTCCAGCGCGTTGGCCAGGGCGAGGCGCTGCTGGTAGCTGTCGTAGACCTCGGCGACCCGCCGCTCCAGGTCACCGGTGGCCGCGTCGGCCGCCTCGACCGGCGTGATGAGCTCGTTCTTCAGGTTCGACACGTGCACCGCGAGCGTCCGCGCGCCGTACCGCTTCGGGTCCAGGTCCAGGTCGCGGGCCACCAGGGTGATCAGCCGGCGGGTGTCGTCGGCGTCGTACACCGAGAAGTTGGAACCCAGGCCCAGGGTCTTGGCGTCCCGGCGCAGCACCCGCACGCACATCGAGTGGAAGGTGGACACCCACATCGAGCGGGCGCGGTTGCCGACCAGGTCGGCGACCCGCTCCTTCATCTCCGCGGCCGCCTTGTTGGTGAAGGTGATCGCCATGATCTGGCCGGGATGCACGTCCCGCTCGGCCAGCAGGTAGGCGATGCGCCTGGTGAGCACCCTGGTCTTGCCGGAACCGGCGCCCGCCACCACCAGCAGCGGCGAACCGGCGTGGGTGACAGCCTCCCGCTGCTGCGGATTCAGGTCGTCCAGCGAGGTGTCCCGGCGCTTCCGGGGGCGGGCGGGCAGGGTGTCTCCAGATAGTTCGAACAGCGCGCTCATCGTCCCGTTACGGTACCCGTCCCCCGGGACAGGACGGCAGCAACTCGCGGCGGGCGAGCCGCCGCGGGGCCGAATGTGCCAAGATGTCGTGGTGCGCACGCGCCCGTACTCGTACCTGTTTTTCTACGGGAACCGGACTCCGGCTCCCGTGGTCGCGTAACGCACACCAGGCCACAGCAAGCCCCGGAGTCCACGCGGACCCGGGGCTTTTGTCGGGTCCGGCACCGGACTCCTCGTGACGACCCGGAGGACCACCACCATGAACACCACGGAGAACGCTGCCGGGCAGCCCGACGCGCGGCCGGCCAGCCCGCCCGAGATCAGCCAGTTGCGCCGCGAGATCGACGAACTGGACGCCGAGATCCTGCGGCTGGTCAAACGCCGCACCGAGGTCTCCCGGATGATCGGCGCCACCAGGATGGCGTCCGGCGGCACCCGGATCGTGGTCAACCGGGAGATGGACGTCCTGGCCCGCTACCGGGAACTGGGGCCGGAGGGCCGGCAGCTGGCGATGGTCCTGCTCAACCTCGGCCGCGGCCGGATGGGGCGCTGAACTCCGGACCGGACCCCGGCGCACCCTGAGCCGGACTCGGGGCGATCACTGATGGCGAGCCGGCGCCGGACGAGAGCACACTGGAAACATGCTCGAAAGCCTGTTCGGCATCATCGCCTTCATCATCGCCATGGGCGGCCTCATCGCCGCCCTGGCCCACGACGGCTACCTCGCCATGCTCGGCTCGGCGGCCAACCGCCGCGCGGGCGGCGAGCCCATCGCCCAGTACGTTCGCAGCCGCTGGGCGGTCGCCGGTGGCACCACCGCGGCCGGCCTGGTCGGCCTGCTGCTGACCTCTGGCGGTGGTGTCGCGGACACGCTGGCGATCCTGGTCGGCGTCGGCACCGGAGCCGTGGCCACCAAGGCCCTGCAGTCCACCCGGGAGAAGTTCCGCACCGGCGGCTGACCCACCCGTTCGTGCCCGCCGATGGTCACTCGACCGTGTGGAATCCCGCGCGGAACAGGCCGGTCGGCGGGCCGCCGCCTACCCTGACGCGGGTGGCCGTGGAGCTGTCCGCTGCGATACGCCGCGCCAGGAGTGTCGTGTCCGTCCTTGAGCACGCCCGCGTACTGAACGTGGCCTCCGGTGCGGCCGTTCGGTTGACCCGCCACCCCAGGCGGTGAATCCACCCCGCATGGGCGGATTTCGGCGTCAGGGAGTCGGGTAACGGGGGTCACACAGGACATGGGCAGCGGATCGGGTTCCGACCTGGCACGACGACCGCGCCGGGGGCGGCACCGGCTGGCGGACACGGCAGACGACACAGCGGCGCCGGCAGGCACCGGCGCCCGGCACCGGCGGCCGGAGATCGGTCCGCCACCGCCGGATCCCTTGTGCGACACCGGATCGACCGGTCTGCGCATGTTCAACCTGGGCTCCATCCCGGCGTCGGTCACGCCGCCGCGCAGCTGGCGGCGGGCAGCGTGGTTCACCGTGCTGGCGTCGGTCGCCGCGCTGGCCGGGCTGCTGGTGATCGGCGCGCTGCTGGTCGGACCGGCCCGGCACACCGGCCGGATCAGCGCGCTCCCCTACTTCCCGGACGGCAAGCCGCTGGTCTCGATCGGCGGCGACACCAGCGGCGCGCCCACCCGGCCCGGCCCGGTCACGCCGGACAGCGCCCCGGTGACCGCCATCGGCCACCCGGCGACCACCGCCTGGCACACCTGGT
>DATEPR010000638.1:0-8839 GCA_035273045.1 Pseudonocardiaceae bacterium
TGCCGCACCGTGGTCAGCAGCGGCACCGTGTGCCTGGCCAGTGCCGCGTCGTCGAAGCCGACGACCGCCACGTAGTCCGGCACCCGAACGCCTAATCGGTGCAGGGCACGGAGTGCGCCCAGGGCCATCATGTCCGACGCCGCGAACACCGCGTCCACGTCCGGGTGCCGGTCCAGCAGGCGGAGCATGGCGTGCTCGCCGGAGGACGCGGTGAAGTCGCCCCGGCAGACCACGCCGGCCGGTTCCATTCCGGCGTCCTCCATCGCCTGCCGGTAACCGGTCAGCCGGTCCGCGGCCGCCACCATGTCCCTCGGTCCGGCAATGGTGGCGATGGATGTGCGGCCCGATTTGATCAGATGCGTTACCGCTTGTTTCGCGCCGCCCTTGTTGTCGGCGTCGACGGACGGCAGGTCGTCGGACAGATGTGGTCCGCCGAGGCAGACCACGGGCACTCCGGCCGCCCGCACCAGTTGGGCCGGAGTGTCGTCGTCCCGCATGCCGACCATGACGACGCCGTCGACGTGCCCGCCGCACAGGAAACGCAGCAGCGAATCGCGCGGAGAATGGCGTAACGCGGTGAGCACGACCAGTTCCCTGCCCGCACGCACCACTTCCCGTTCGGCCCCCAGCAGTACGCGCGAATAGAACGCGTCGGACTGGTAGTGGACCATGTCGTCGAATACGACGACCGACACCGCCCCCGTGTTGCGGGCGGTCGCGCTGGGCGCGCGATGCCTTACATAGCCCAGTTCCCGCACCGCGAGTTCGACTCTGGCCAGCGTGCTGACGCTGACCGGCGCGGACCGGTTGAGTACCCGGGACGCTGTCGCGGTGGACACGCCAGCACGTCTCGCCACCTCAGCGAGCGTTGGCTTGCGTCCCTCAACCGACGACGAACCGCGGTATGTAGGTGCCTCCATTGGCACTCCTTCTCCGCTGTCGCCGGCCAGCGCGTCGAAGTCCTGCACGGAGAGTCCGGCAATGGCGACCTTCTGTCAAGACCGAGGATTCACGCGGATCACCGGTCCTGCCACCACGGTCGTAACTTTCAACGCGCCCGCGGCGCTCAAAATGCGCGGTCCAGGCCCTGCACGATGGCGATTGACCGCTGATCACCGTCAAAAGTCACCCGGGCCGCCGCGTCCCGGCCGAAGACGTGCAGCAGCAGCTCGCCGGGCTCGCCGACGACGGCCACCGTGTCGCGGCCGCGGTGCGCGGTGAACTCGGGACCGCCCGGGCGGCGCAGCACGACACCGACCGGGCTGCGCCGGTAGACCAGCCGCCCGGTCATCCGCACCACGCGCCACAGGGCCTCGTCCCGTTCCGGGTCGGCCGGCCTCGGCTTCCAGTCGGGCTGGCCGCGGCGCAGGTCCTCGTGGTGCACGAAGTACTCGGCGCCGTTGACCAGATCGGCCAGGCCGGGCAGGCGGAACGGCGACCACGACGGCGGGCCGGTGCGCACCTGCCGCACCAAGTCGGCCCACGGGCGGGCGGCGATGGCGCGCTGGACCCGTGCGGTGTGGCCGGCGACGGCCTTGATCGCGATGCCGGCGGCGGCGTCCGGCCGGCGGTCGCGCAACACCAGGTGCGCCGCCAGATCCCTGGCCGTCCAGCCCTCGCACAGGGTCGCGACGTCGGGACCGAGTTCGTCGAACAGGTCACTCAACGCGCGCCGCTCGTCGCTCGCGATGCCCATGCCGGTACGCTACCCGACCACCTCGTGGCCGGCGTCCCGCAGCGCGCTGGCCGCCCTGGCCAGGTCGTCGTCCTTCACCAGCAGGTGATCGGTGTCGAAAGTGGACAGTGCGAACAGCGGGACGCCGGCGGCGGCCAGCGCGCCGGACACGGCCGCGGTGATCCCGGTGAGGGTGAACTCCATCGGCCCGCGCACGGTGAGCAGGCGCCAGCCGTGTTCGGCCTGCTCCGCCGGTCCGGCCGACTCGGTCCGGCAGACCACGGAGAGCTCGTCGGACGTCCTGGTCACCGAGACCAGATCAGCGGTCGAGGAGTCCAGCAGGCCGGCCGGCAGCGGCGCGTCGCCGGGCAGCCGCACCACCGTGTACCGACCGGGGCGCACGTCGACGGTGAGCCTGCGCACCCGCTCAGCCCTCGGTGACGAACGGGCTGGCCGCCACCTCGGTGCCGTCCGGCAGCGTCGAGATGGCGAAGTCGTCGAAGACGTTCGGTGCGGCCTTCTGCAACTGGCGCAGGCATTCCACGGCCAGCGAGCGGATCTCCACGTCGGCGTGCTCGGTGGCGCGCATGGCGATGAAGTGGCGCCAGGCGCGGTAGTTCCCGGTGACCACGATCCGGGTCTCGGTGGCGTTGGGCAGCACGGCACGGGCAGCCTGGCGGGCCTGTTTGCGGCGCAGCGTCGGGTTGGGTTCGTCGGCGAACCGCTCCTCCAGCCCGGCCAGCAGCTCGTTGTACGCGGTGACGCTGGCCTCGGCGGCGGCCAGGAACTTCTCGTGCAGCACCGGATCCGACGCGATGACCTCCGGCTCGACCATGGCCGCGCGCTTCTCCGGCACGTACCGCTGGGAGAGCTGCGAGTAGGAGAAGTGCCGGTGCCGGATCAGCTCGTGGGTCAGCGACCGGGAGACGCCGGTCAGGTAGAACGTGACGGAGCCGTGTTCCAGCACCGAGAGGTGGCCGATCTCCAGGATGTGCCGCAGGTAGCCGGCGTTGGTGGCGGTGGCCGGGTGGGGCTTGCGCCACGACTGGTAGCAGGCCCGGCCGGCGAACTCGGCCAGCGCCTCGCCGCCGTCCGAGTCGGTCGACCACGGCACGTCGGGCGGTGCGAAGAACTCGGTTTTGGCGATCAGCACTACCCTGGGTGTCACCGTTTCGGTCACGGCCAATCTCCCCTCTGCCCACCCTGGTTCCGCTGCTCAGCCAGCGTAACCGCACGGTCCGACGATCGACCCGTGGCGCACGGGTGACATCATCACGACAGCAGCACGGCGTCAAAATGACGCCACGATCGCTTGACATGGCGTCACCCATGACGTCATGCTGACGTCATGGATCTCAGCCCGTACATCGCATCGCTACGTGACAGCCTCACCAAGGCCGCGGCGGCCGGTGACGCCCAGACCAGGACCACGGCCAGCGTGCTGGCCGCGTCCATCGAGCCCGCCGCCCGGCTGGCCATCATGAACGCCCTGTCCGACCTGGCCGGCGAGGTGACGCTCGCCCTGGAGGACCGGGTGGTCGAAGTGAGACTCGACGGGCAGGACGTACAAGTGGTCGTGTCCGGCGCGCCCGCGTTCGACCACGAGCCGACGGACGACCCGCCACCGAACATGGCCGACCCGACCGGTGACATCAGCCGGATCACCGTGCGGCTCCTGGAGGACCTGAAGGCCAAGGCGGAACAGGCCGCGGCGGCCCGGGGAGTGTCGCTGAACGCCTTCGTGTCCCAGGCGGTGCAGGGGGCGTTGCGGGAACGGGGCCGCGCTCGCGGCCGGTCCCACGGCAACCCGTGGGAGCAGGACTGGAGTGCGTGGGGATGGCCCGGCGGCGGATCCGGCGGGCGCGAGGACGACGACCAGTCCGGCCGGGGCAGGCGGGGCCAGTCCCGCGTGCGCGGCTGGGTCGAAGGCTGACCGGAACTTTGGGGAGAGACGGTGTACCCGATCATGACGGACGACGTGACCAACGACAGTGTCCAGGACGATCCCGGTGAGGACGAGATCGTCCGCAGGGAGAACTTCGACGCCAGCGGGCCGCTCGACATCGACGTGGCGCTGGGCGCGGGCCGGGTGACGATCGCACTGGTGGAGGAGCCGGGCGCGAGCGTCGAGGTGCGGTACGAGCCGAGCGCGTCCTCGCCGTGGTTGCAGGGCCTGGCCAACATGCTGGACTGGTTCGGCGCCGGGCAGTTCGCCGGCACCGGTGCCGAAGCGGCCGAGACGGTCGTCCGGGAGACCCGGATCGACCTGGTGGGCAGCCGGCTGATCGTGCGCACGCCCCGGCAACACCACCTGATCCCACTGGCGGTGACCGTGCGCGCGCCGGCGGGATCGAGCCTGGAGATCTCCGCCGGCACGGCCGACATGACCGTGACCGGCCCGGCCGGCAAGGTGAAGCTGCACGCCGGATCGGGCAGCGTGACGCTGGACCGCGCGGACGGCCCGGCCGAGATCCACTCCGGTTCCGGTGCGCTGCGGCTCGGTCCGATGCTGGCCGGGCTGCGGGCCCGCAGCGGCAGCGGCGAGATCGAGGTGTCCTCGGTCGGCGGGTCGACCACCCTGGTCACCGGCAGCGGCGACGTGTGGCTGGGCGCGGTGCAGAGCGACGTGCGGGTGCGCACCGGCAGCGGTGACATCAGCGTCGCCGACGCGGCCTGCGGCCAGGTGGAACTGGTCACCGGTTCCGGCGAGATCCGGATCGGCGTGCGGTCGGGCGCGAAGGCGCGGCTGGACCTGCGGTCCGGCTCCGGCCAGGCGCGCAGCGAACTCGACCTGTCGCACACGCCACCGGCCGAGGGCGCGAAGCTGGAACTGCGCGGCCGCACCGGTTCGGGCAACGTCGTGGTGACGTCCGCGGTCGGCTGACCGGCGGATGAGGGGGAACCAGAGGGGGACAAGGGGGAACCGGCGGGCACGGTGACTGAGGGGACGCCGCCGCTGGCCGGGGAATCGCGCGGTGGGGAGCGCGCACCGGGAGGGATGACGGGTCACCGTCATCCCTCCCGTTCCGCTTCAGCGGCAGGCGATCCGCAGCGGCGCCGCCAGGTCACCCGACCCGCCGACGTCCACACCGGACAGTCCGAGCCAGTCGGCCATGGCGGCCAGCTCCTCGGCCAGTTCCACCACGACCCGGCCGACGTCCACGCCGGGCTCGGCGAACGCGCCGGGCACCCGCAGCACGCCGGCCGCCCGGTCGGCCTTCACGTCCACCCGCGCCACCAGGGCGTCGTCCAGCAGGAACGGGAACACGTAGTAGCCGTAGACGCGCTTGGGCTCCGGCACGTAGATCTCGATGCGGTAGTGGAAGTCGAACAGCGCCTCGGTGCGCTCGCGCCGCCACACCACCGGGTCGAACGGGCACAGCAGCGCCCGCGCCGCGATCCGGCGCGGTGCCCTCGCCGCCACGTGCCGGTACGCCGGCAGCCGCCAGCCGGCCACCTCGACCGGCACCAGCACGCCCTCCTCGACCAGTTCCGCGACCGCCTGCTGGCTGACGGCCGGCGGCAGGCGGTAGTAGTCGCGCAGGTCCGGCTCGGTGGCCACACCCAGGGCCACGGCGGCCTTCGCGGTGAGCCGGCGGGCCGCCTCGTCCTCCGGGATGACCGTGTCCAGCACGTCGGCCGGCAGCACCCGCTCGGTCAGGTCGTACAGCCGCTGGAAACTCCGCCGGCTGCCCACGGACAGCTCGCCGGTGGCGAACAGGTACTCGCAGGCGTGCTTGACCTCGGACCGGTGCCACCAGCCGCCGCGCGGCTTCGGTTTCGGCCCGGCGGTGCCGCCCAGGATGTCCTCGATGGCGCCCGCGCCCAGCGGTCCCTGCTCCTTCACCACCGTCAGCACGTCGGCGAGCAGCGCCCGGTTGGCCTGCGCGCCGCTGAAGTAGCCCGTGGGGTTCTCCGCGTTGAGCCGCATCCGGCGGCGCAGCAGCGGCCAGTCCTCGACCGGGATCAGGCTGGCCACGTGCGCCCAGTACTCCACCAGCATCCTGGGCCGCCGGACCGAGTGCGCCCACGCGGCGTCGTCCACCAGGTCGAACGGGTATCCGCCGAGCCGGCTGAACACAGGCATGTAGTGGGCGCGGACCGCGACGTTCACCGAGTCCAGTTGCAGCAACTGGGTGTGGGACAGCACCTTCGCCAGGTGCCTGCGGTTGGGCGTCGACGTCGGGCGGGGCTCGGCGAAGCCCTGCGCGGCCAGTGCCACCCGACGCGCCACGGCGGCGCTCATCGTGTCCACGCCACCGATCGTGCCAGGTGACACCGACAGTCGGGCCCGGCGTAAGGTCGGGCGCCGTGATCGCCTCGGTCCGTCCCGCGACTCGGGACGACGTCCCGGACCTGGTCCGCATCCAACTGGACACCTGGCGGACCGCATACGCCGGCCTGCTGCCGCCGGACGTCCTCGCCGGCATCGATCCGGCGGAGGCGAGCGAGGCGTGGACGGCCGCCCTGGCGGACGGTCCGGCCCGGCTGTTCGTGGCCACCGAGGGCGAGTGGACGGTCGGCTTCTGCGCGGCCGGGCCGGCACCGGAGGACGAACTGGCCGGCCCGGACGGCACGCTGCCCGACGACGCGGCCACCGTGGTGCTCGTCGGCACGCTGCTGGTGGAACCACGCTGGGGTCGCAGGGGGCACGGCGGCCGGCTGCTCGCCACAGCGGCACGCGCCCTGCGCGACGAGGGCGCCACCCGGGGCATCGCCTGGATCCCCGAGGCCGACGAGGCGTCCCGGAAGTTCTACGCGGGCGCCCACTGGCTGCCCGACGGCACCGCCCGCACCCTGGACGCGGGCGGGCGGCCGCTGCGCGAGATCAGGTTCACCGGCACCCTGGACCTGCGTCTGGTCGAGTAGCGCGTCACAGGTCGAGCAGGGCCTCCAGCCCGACCGTCAGGCCAGGACGGTCCACAATGGACCGAACGGCCAGCAGCACACCGGGCATGAACGAGCTGCGGTCCAGCGAGTCGTGCCGGATGGTGAGCGTCTCCCCTTCGCTGCCGAACAGCACCTCCTGGTGCGCGACCAGACCGGCCAGCCGCACCGAGTGCACCCGCAGCCCGTCGACGTCCGCGCCTCGGGCGCCGTCCAGCGACCTGGCCGTGGCGTCCGGAACGCCGGACATGCCGGCGGCGGCCCGCGCCTTCGCGATCAGCTCGGCCGTGCGGGCCGCCGTGCCGGACGGCGCGTCGACCTTGCGCGGATGGTGCAGCTCGATGATCTCGACCGACTCGTAGAACCGGGCGGCGAGTTGGGCGAACCGCATGGACAGCACGGCGCCGATGGCGAAGTTCGGCGCGACCAGCACGCCCAGCTCCGGCTTGTGCTCCAGCCAGGACCGCAGCGTGTCCAGCCGTTCCTGGTCGAACCCGGTCGTGCCCACCACGGCGTGGATGCCCTGGTCGACACAGAACCGCAGGTTGTCCATGACCACGTCGGGATGGGTGAAGTCGACGACGACCTCGGCCGCCGCGTCCACGATGTCGAACATCCAGTCGCCGGTGTCGATCATCGCGACGACTTCCATGTCACCGGCCGCCTCGACCGACCGGCACACCTGGGCGCCCATCCGGCCGCGGGCGCCGAGCACCCCGACCCGGATCGGATCGTCAGCCGATCTGGCCGGTCGCAGTGGTCGGCTGGGCGCGGGCTCTCCGGTCACCGGCGATCACCCCTGTAGCTCGGCTGGCAGGTCGTCTCGGTGAGCGTACGGGCCGACGACCGCCGTGGCGAAAGGACGGCGCAACAGCTCCCCGGCGAGTTCCGCCACGTCCTCCTCGGTGACGGCGTCGATCCTGGCCAGTGTGCTCTCGACGGTCAGGTGGTCGGCGTAGTTGAGCTCTCCCTTGCCGATCCGCGACATCCGCGACCCGGAGTCCTCAAGGCCGAGCACCAGCCCGCCCTTCAACTGGCCCTTGCCCCTGGCCACCTCGGCGTCGGTCAGGCCGTTGGCCGCCACGTCGGCCAGGACAGTCCGCAGCACGCCGGTCACCTCGCCCAGCCGGTTCGGCTGCACGCCGGCGTAGATCGACAGCATCCCGGTGTCCGCGTAGGACCCGACGGCCGAGTACACCTGGTACGCCAGGCCGCGCCGTTCCCTGATCTCCTGGAACAGCCGCGAACTCATGCCACCGCCCAGCGCCGCGTTCAGCACGCCCAGCGTGAACCGGCGCTCGTCGTGCCGGCTCAGCCCGCGCACGCCCACCATCAGGTGCGCCTGTTCGGTGTCGTCGGTGCGCAGTTCCAGGCCCGGCCGGGTCGGCTGCAGCACACCGGCCCTGGGCGCCATCGGCGCCCGGTCGCCGGTCAGCCGGTCGCCCAACGCCTTGCGGGCCAGGCGGAGCACGTGCCGGTGGCTGACGTTGCCGGCCACGGCCAACACCATCCGGTGTGGCTGGTAGCGCCTGCGGTGGAAGCCGCGCAGTGCTGCCCGGCTCAGGCCGGCGACGGACTCCTCGGTGCCCAGCACCGAACGGCCCAGCGGGTGGTCGCCCAGCAGGGCCGTGCAGAACGCCTCGTGCAGCAGGTCCTCCGGGTCGTCGTCGCGCATCGCGATCTCCTCCAGCACGACGCCGCGTTCCAGTTCGATGTCGTGCTGGGCCATCGTGGCGAAGAAGACCACGTCCGCGATCAGGTCGACGGCCAACGGCAGGTCGTCGTCCAGGGCGTGCACGTAGTAGCAGGTCTGTTCCTTGGCGGTGAAGGCGTTGAGCTCCCCGCCGACGGCGTCGACCTCCTCGGCGATCTGCGCGGCCGTCCGCTTCCTGGTGCCCTTGAACAGCAGGTGCTCCAGGAAGTGCGCGGCACCCGCGACGCCGGGCGACTCGTCCCGCGAGCCGACGCCCACCCACATGCCCACGGCCGCCGACCGCACGCCGGGCACCTGCTCGGTGATCACCCGCAGCCCACCGGGCAGGACGGTGCGGGTCACCACGTGACCCGCACCGTCCCGTTCCAACACCTTCGTGCCCGCCTGCTGCGGCTGGACCAGCGGTCGGCCCTGGCGCAGGTGGCGGACCGGGGCTGGCCGCCTGTTCACCGTGTCGCGGGCTCCGGGTCGGCCGCCGGCGCGGCCGGGGCGCCCTCGCTGTCGTGCACCACGATCAGGCTGATCTTGCCGCGCTGGTCGATGTCGGCGATCTCCACCCGGAG
>DATEPR010000639.1:0-5333 GCA_035273045.1 Pseudonocardiaceae bacterium
CGGCCCCGGCGGCGGCCCGGCCGGCGACCTGTACGTCGAGGTCGAGGAACTGCCGCACCCCACGTTCGACCGCGAGGGCGCCGACCTGCACTGCACCGTGCGGGTGCCGATGACGGCCGCCGCGCTGGGCGCCGTGCTGCCCCTGGACACCCTCGACGGCGCCGAGGAACTCACCATCGAACCAGGCACCCAGCCCAACACCGAACTCGTGCTGACCGGCCGCGGCCTGCCCAAGCTGCGCTCGTCCGGCCGCGTCGACGGCAAGGGCGACCTGCACGTCCACCTCGAAGTGGAGATCCCCGCCAAACTGGACGCCCAGCAGGCCGAACTGCTGCGCCAGTTCGCCGAACTGCGCGGCGAGGAACAACCGGAACTCGCCACCAACGGCCGCCACCCCGGCGGGCTGTTCTCCCGGTTCCGCGGGCGCTCCGGCCGGTGACCACTCTGCCGGTGTTCCTCGTCGAACACCTGCCGGACACCACACACGCGGTGCTGGACGGCCCGGAGGGCCACCACGCCGCCACGGTGCGGCGACTGCGCGCCGGCGAGTCGCTGGTGCTCTCCGACGGCCATGGCGGGCTCGCCCGGTGCGCCGTGACCGGCGTGGCCCGCGACACCGTCACTCTTACCGTCGACCGGCGCTGGACCGAACCCCAGCCGCAGCCCAGGGTCGTCCTCGCCCAGGCCCTGGCCAAGGGCAACCGGGGCGAACTGGCCGTGGAACTGGCCACCGAGGCCGGCGTCGACGAGATCCTGCCCTGGCGTGCCGCCCGCTGTGTGACCACATGGGACACCGGCCCGCGCGGCGACCGCGCACTCGGCAAATGGCGGGCCACCGTCCGGGAAGCCGCCAAACAGGCCCGCCGCGCCTGGTGCCCGCCCGTCGGCGCACCCGTCGACACACCGACCCTCGCCGAGCGTGCCCGAGCCGCCACGCTCGCGCTCGTCCTGCACGAATCCGCGGACCGACGGCTGGGTGACGTGACGATGCCGACAGCCGGTGACCTGCTGCTCGTCGTCGGACCCGAAGGCGGCATCACGGACGACGAACTGGCCACCCTCGGTTCCGCAGGTGCGGTCGCCGTACGCCTCGGACCGACGGTCTTGCGGACGTCCACGGCCGCCGCCGTCGCCCTAGGGGCGCTCGGTCCCCTCACCCGCAGGTGGGAGTGACCTTCGCCCGTTCCGGTCAGGAGCAGCCAATTCACCCGATCGTCCAGTGAATTGGCAGTAAACCTTGGGCGGCTAGGTGGCGCGCCCCGCCGTTAACGAGCTAACCTTTGCGCACGACACGGCCAATGCGAGCTAATTGTCGATCGTTCGCAGTCGTGCGAGAGACACGCCGGACACCTCCCCCCTCGGTCCGGCGCACGCTGCGTCGCGGTGGAGTGACCCCCAGACTTCACCGCGACGCAGCCTCCCAGGCGAACCCTGCTCGCGCTGTGCGCTTCGCCGGGGGCGGCTGCCGTGTCTTGTGGGGGCCTAGCCCCCACACCCCAGCCGGGGGCACGCCCCCGGACCCCCACCGTGGTCGGCTTGGTTTGCTGTGGTCGCCTTGCGCTGTGGTCGGCTTGGTTTGCTGTGGTCGGCTTGGCCTGTGGTCGGCTTGGTTTCTCCTGGGCCGCTAGCCTTCCCGCATGGCTGACTGCTTGTTCTGCAAGATCGTGGCTGGGGAGATTCCTGGGGACGTGGTGCATCGCACCGAGCGGACGCTGGCGTTTCGGGACGTCAATCCGCAGGCTCGGCATCACGTGCTCGTGGTGCCTACCGAGCACATTGAGGACGCCGTGACGTTGGCCGGCTCTGCTCCGGATCTGTTGGCTGAGGTGGTGTCCGCCGGGGCCGCCGTGGCCGAGAAGTTGGGCATGGCGGACAGTGGGTATCGGCTTGTGTTCAATACTGGCGCGGATGCGGGGCGGACGGTTTTCCACGCACATCTGCACGTGCTCGGTGGTGAGCAACTCGGATTGTTCGGGCGGCCGTAACCTGGGGTGGCCGCTTATCCGATGCACGGTGTCGGAACGTGCGGCTAGCATCGAACCGTCCGTACTGACAGCGACATCGCGCGAGAACGCGCAGAAAGTAGGCCCGAGCGCACGTGGCCGGCACCACACAGGGTGGAGCTGCCCGATCCGCGGCGGCGCGATCGGAGACCACCACACCAGTCCCCAGCCAGGACGCCTACGGGAACGGCATGGCCGCCCAGCACACCGCCGGCACGGTCTCGTCCCGGTTCACCGTGCCCGACCACGCGATGCTCGTCCTGCTCGGTTCGGGGGACCAGAACCTGCGCACCGCGGAGGACCTG
Source organism: Pseudonocardiaceae bacterium (assembly GCA_035273045.1). Classification (GTDB taxonomy): domain Bacteria; phylum Actinomycetota; class Actinomycetes; order Mycobacteriales; family Pseudonocardiaceae; genus DATEPR01. The sequence goes on from DATEPR010000639.1 coordinate 2,309, forward strand.
CTCACCGCCGACGTGCACGTTCGGGGCAACGAGATCACCCTGTCCGGTGATCCCGGCGACGTGGCGTTCGCCGAGCGGGTGTTCACCGAACTGGCCACCCTCGCCGAACGCGGCCAGCAGGTCGGCAAGGACACGGTCGCGCGCACGATCGCGATGCTGTCCGACGGCGGCGCCGAGTCCCCGGCCGACGTGCTCAGCCTGGACATCCTGTCCCGGCGCGGCCGCACCATCCGGCCCAAGACGCTGAACCAGAAGCGCTACGTGGACGCCATCGACGCCAACACCGTCGTGTTCGGCATCGGACCGGCCGGCACCGGCAAGACCTACCTGGCCATGGCCAAGGCCGTCCAGGCGCTCCAGGCCAAGCAGGTCAACCGGATCATCCTCACCCGGCCCGCCGTGGAAGCCGGTGAGCGGCTCGGGTTCCTGCCCGGCACGCTGTACGAGAAGATCGACCCGTACCTGCGGCCGCTCTACGACGCGCTGCACGACATGATCGACCCCGAGTCGATCCCCCGCCTCACCCAGGCCGGCACCATCGAGGTGGCACCGCTGGCCTACATGCGCGGCCGGACTCTGAATGACGCCTTCATCATCCTGGACGAGGCTCAGAACACCACGCCGGAACAGATGAAGATGTTCCTCACCCGGCTCGGGTTCGGCTCCAAGATCGTCGTCACCGGCGACATCACGCAGGTGGACCTGCCGAACGGGGTGCGCAGCGGGCTGCGTATCGTCCGGGAGATCCTGGCCGGCATCGACGACGTGCACTTCGCCATGCTCACCAGCCACGACGTGGTGCGACACCGTCTGGTGGGCAGGATCGTGGACGCCTACGACCGCTGGCAAACCATCCAGGACGAGCGGGGCGACGGCCCGGGCGTTGGCGACGTCAAGGTCCGGCCGGCCAACTGAGTCCGGTTCGACGAAGACGTGAGCACATGAGTATCGAGATCGCCAACGAATCGGGCGTCGGGGTCGACGAGGCGTCCATCGTCGCGGCCGCGCGGTTCGCGCTGGACCGGATGGGGGTCAGCCCGCTGGCCGAGCTGTCGGTGCTGCTCGTGGAGCTGGACGCGATGTCCGCGCTGCACGAACAGTGGATGGACCTGGAAGGCCCCACTGACGTGATGGCGTTCCCGATGGACGAACTGGAGACGTCCCGGCCGGACGCCGCCGACGCCGGCCCGGCCCTGCTCGGCGACATCGTGCTGTGTCCGGCGTTCGCCAGGGACCAGGCCAAGGCCGCCGGCCACAGCCTGCTGGACGAGCTGCACCTGCTGACCGTGCACGGCGTGCTGCACCTGCTCGGCTACGACCACGCCGAGCCGGCCGAGGAACGCGAGATGTTCACGTTGCAGAAGCGCATCCTCGCCGACTTCCGCACCGCCAGGGTGGACGCCGCCCGCCGGGCGGCCCAGCGTGCCGCCGACGACCGGGTCCTGGGTGTCGTCGGCCTGGACTCCTCGTCCGAGCCGGCCGACCCGCCGGCCGAGGACACCGACCCGGAGTAGCCGGTGGTGCCCGGGAGCGCGTCGAACTCCGCCCTGCTGCTGGTGCTGGCCCTCGTCGGCGTGCTGGCCGCCGGCGCCTTCGCGTGCGCCGACGCCGCGCTGGGCACGCTGTCCGTGGCCAGGGTGGAGGAGTTGGCCCGCGGCGGCCGGTTGGGCGCGAGGCAACTGGCGGTCGTCGTCGCCGACCGGCCCCGGCACATCAACCTGCTGCTGTTGCTGCGGCTGGTCTGCGAGCTCACCGCGACCGTGCTGGTCACCGTGGTGTGCCTGTGGCTGATCCACCCGGAGTGGCTGGCCGTGGTGGTGGCGGCCCTGTCCATGGTGGTCATGTCGTACGTGCTGGTCGGCGTGGGTCCCAGGACCATCGGCCGGCAGCATCCGTACTCGGTCGGCCTGATCGCCGCCGGGCCGGTGCGGGTGCTGGGCATGGTGCTCGGCCCGCTGTCCCGGCTGCTCATCGTGATCGGCAACGCCATCACACCGGGCCGGGGCTTCCGCTACGGCCCGTTCTCGTCCGAGGTGGAACTGCGCGAACTGGTCGACCTGGCCGGTGAGCGCGGTGTCGTGGACGAGGGCGAGCGGGAGATGATCCACTCGGTGTTCGAACTCGGCGACACGATCGCCCGCGAGGTCATGGTGCCGCGCACCGAGATCGTGTGGATCGAGCGGACCAAGTCGGGCCGGCAGGCGCTGGCGCTGTCCCTGCGCACCGGTTTCACCCGGCTGCCCATCGTCGGCGACGGGGTGGACGACGTCGTCGGCGTGGTCAACCTGAAGGACCTGGCCCGCAGCACCGTGGACGGCGACACGCCGGCGGTCGGCGACCTGATGGCGCCGGCCGTGTTCGTGCCGGACACGAAACGGCTGGACGAGCTGCTCAAGCAGATGCAGCGCGACCGCACCCACATGGTGATCGTGATCGACGAGTACGGCGGCACCGCGGGCCTGGTCACCATCGAGGACATCCTGGAGGAGATCGTCGGCGAGATCACCGACGAGTCCGACACCGACGAGCGCCCACCGGTCGAACACCTCGCCGACGGCACCGTCCGGGTCAGTTCCCGGCTGCCGTCGGAGGATCTCGGTGAGCTGTTCGACGTCGAACTGGACGACGCGGACGTGGAGACTGTCGGTGGCCTGCTCGCCCAGCAGCTCGGCCGGGTGCCGCTGCCCGGCGCCGAGGCCGAGATCGCCGGGCTCCAGTTGCGCGCCGAGGGCGGCAAGGACCGGCGGGGGCGGATGCGGATCACGTCGGTGCTGGTGCGGCAGGTCGCCGTACCGGCGCGGGAAAGGAGCACGGAACATGGCTGAGCCCGGCGCACTCGCCGCGGAGGACCAGAAGATCGTCACGCTGGCCAGGTCGACCAGGGCACGGGTGAGCGCGGCGGAAGGCGCGGCGGTGCGCGACACCCTCGGCCGGACCTACGCCGCGTGCACGGTGGCGCTGCCCTCGCTGCGGCTGACCGCGCTCCAGGCGGCCGTGGCGGCGGCCGCGGCCAGTGGTGCCGACG
>DATEPR010000640.1:0-4396 GCA_035273045.1 Pseudonocardiaceae bacterium
CCCGCAGCGCGTCGCGCGGCTCGCCGCGATGCTCGGTACCCCGGCCTGACCGCCACTGCATGGCACGGCTCCCCACACCGCCGGCACCGCCGGTCCTCGCCGATCTGCTGCGCCCGGACGACGACATCGTCACGCTGCATCCCGCCACCCGGCTCGTGCGCGTGTTCACCGTGGCCGGCCGGCATCCGCAGAGCTGGGACGGTTTCCGCCGCATCGGCCCGCTGCCGCACGCCCGGTTCGACACACACCCACCCGGCCCACGCGGCAGGCCGACGGAGGCGCCCGAGCACGGCGTGCTCTACTTCGGACTCTCCGCGCGCACCTGTATCGCCGAGGTTTTCCAGGACACGTCCATCGTGGACCGGACGACACGCAGGCCGTTCCTGGTCGTGGTCCGGCCCACCCGGCCGTTGCGCCTGCTCGACCTGGCGGGCCTGTGGCCGACCAGAGCCGGGGCGTCCCAGCAGATCAGCAGCGGCCCGAGGGAACGCACCCAGGAATGGGCCCGGGCGATCCGCGCCGCCCATCCCGACCTGGACGGACTGTGGTACCGGTCGTCCATGGACTCCGGCAATCCCGCCGTGTGCCTGTGGGACCCACCGGCCGCGACGGCACTGCCGGACACGCCGGACGCCCTCGTCCAGCTCGACCATCCCGGCCTGGACGTGCCACTGGCCCGGATCTGCGCCGAACTGAACTACACGCTGTTCGGCTGAGCCAGCGACTTCGCGTAGCGCACCTCGACGGTGACCGAGCCGGACCACTCGAAGTCCTCGCGACCGCCGTCGGGCTGCCAGCCGTGCCGCTCGTAGAACCGCCTGCTGCCGCCGTTGGCCTCGAACACCCACAGCACGGCATGCCGGAAACCTTGTCGTACCAAGTGATCCATGCCGGCTTCGTGCACCGCGTGGCCCGCACCCGAGCCGATCGCGGCCGGGTCGGCGTAGATCGCCCACAGCTCACCGGTGGGCAGGTGTGGGTGCAGGTCGACGTCCTCCCGAGCCGCGCCGACCAGGGAGTAGGCCACCGGCACGTCGTCCGCGTCGACCGCGACGAACAGGCCGATCGGCGGTGGCTCGGCCGCCGCCTCCGCCCAACGTTGCACGGCGGCGTCCGCACGCATCGCGGCCAGACCGTCGGCGGGCAGGATGTCCCGGTACGCGTGCCGCCAGGACGCCACCCGGATCTCGGCGATCCGGCCGGCGTCCTGCGGCGTCGCGCGCCGGACCGGCCAGCGCGTCACGCGACCTTGAGGTGCCGCGACCACCAGTCCAGCGCGGCCCGGAACCGCTGCACCCGGTGCCTCGGCTTGCCGCCCCGGGTCAGCTCGTGGCTCTCCCCGGGGAACACCAGGAACTCCGCGTCGACGCCTGCCTTGCGCAGCGCCACGAACATCCGCTGGCCCTGCTCGAACGGGCAGCGGTAGTCCTGTTCGGAGTGCACCACGGCGAACGGGATGGTGACCTGGTCGGCGTAGGTCAGCGGGCTGGTCCGCCGCCAGTCCTCCTGGTCGTTGCCGACGTAGGCCTCGGTGAAGAAGTAGCCGATGTCGGACGTGCCGTGGAACGAGTCCCAGCTGTTGAGTGCCCGTTCCGACCACGCCGCCTTGAACCGGTCGCCGTGGTGCGAGGCCAGCCAGCTGGTCATGAACCCGCCGTACGAGCCGCCCATGACGCCGACCTGGCTGCCGTCGCACTCGGGCAGTTCCAGTGCCGCGTCCAGCGTGGCCAGCACGTCGTCCACGTCGACCGTGCCGAAGCCGTGCACCACGGCCTTGCCGTGCGCCTGCCCGTAGCCCGCCGAGCCACGCGGGTTGGGCAGTACGACGGCGTAGCCGGCGCTGGCGTAGATCTGCGCCTCGTCGAAGAAGCCCCACTGGTGGTACATGAACGGGCCGCCGTGCACGACGAGCAGCACCGGGTGCGGGCCCGGGCCGTCGGGCAGCATGACCCAGCCGTGCACCGGGTAGCCGTCCGGCGCGGTCGTGTTGATCTCGGTCAGCGGTCGCAGGCCGGTCGCCCGCACCGGCGCCGAGAAGTCGGTCAGCGTCGTGGTCCGGTCCCCGGACCACAGCACGACGTCGCCCGCACTGTCCTGAGTGGACACAATAGCCGCGACCCTGTCCTCCTGCGCGGTGAACGCGCGCACCGCGGCGCGCTGGCCGAGCAACACGGGCAGTTGTTCCAGCGTGGCGTTCGTGGCGTCCATCGGCACGCGGCGCAGTTCGATCGCGCCCCGGTTGCGCACGCCCACCAGCACGTCGCCGCGCACCGGCAGCGGCCGGCCGGCCATCGCCTCGACGTCGACCGTCTCGACGTCGGTCAGCCTGCGCGGCGTCGACGCCTCGCCGGGGCGGAACAGCGTCGCCCACAGTCCGTGGTTGTTCGCGGCCGAGTCGCCTGTGCCCTCGAACGCGGCGCCGACGTAGAGCACCAGTCCGTCCTCGGTGACGGCGGTCGCCGCGGCGTCGCCCGCCGTCCTGGCCACCAGCGTCAGCTCGCCGCCCGCCGCGGGCACCGCGTAGAGGTCGTCGAACAGCGTTTCCGCGGCGCCGAGGTCGCGCGGCGCGGTCACCACGACGTGCGCGCCGTCCGGCGTCCATGCCGGGTCCTGCACGTCGCAGCGGCCGTCGGTCAGTGCGACCGGTTCCGGCACGTCGCCGTCGCCGTCCGGCAGCTCCTGCACGTACAGCCGGATTCGCCGGTCGGTCACGTAGCCGACGTTGTCGAACCGGTAGTCCATCCGCGTGATGCGACGCGGTGCCTCGGCATCCGGTTTGGGTGCGTCGTCCCACTCTTCGTCGCGGCTGCCGTAGCGGCCGGCCTCCGGGGCACGTGCGGTGAACGCGATGCGCTTCGAGTCCGGCGCCCACACCGGCTGGCCGGCGCCCAGCGGCAGCGACGTGAGCTGCCGCGCCTCACCACCGCTGGTGGACAGCACGTGCAACTGGGCCGCGGGCCGGTCGTCCGCGGTGACGCGGCGCAGGAACGCCAGCCACCGGCCGTCCGGCGAGAGGACCGGTGCGGAGTCGTGTTCGTCCCACGTCCACGGCACCGGCGGGCCGCCGTCCAGCGGGACTCGCAGCAGGCCACCGCGGTACTCGTTCGTCGTGGGGTCCGGGCTGGCCACGGCCACCACCAGGAGGTCACCGTGCAGCGTCGGACTGGTCGGCAGTTTCGTCAGGGCGAGGTCGTCTGGGCGCACGCCCGACACGCTACCCGGAATCCTTAGCCTTGCGTACTACCTTCTTCGCGATTCCGCTTGACCGACCTGTCCTTGATCAGGCTGGCCACCACGGTCACCGCGATCACGCCCACCACGACGGCCAGTGAGACACCGGCGCCCGGCACCGGTACGGACACCGACTGCTGACCGGCACGGAAGGGCTGCCAGTCGTCGTGCACGACCCCCAGGATCAGCTTCACGCCGATGAACAACAGCAGCACGGCGAGCCCGAACCGCAGGTAGACCAGCCGGGCGATCATGCCGCCGATCAGGAAGTACAGCTGCCGCAGGCCCATCAGCGCGAACGCGTTCACCGCGAACACCAGGTACGGGTCCTTCGTCAGCCCGAACACCGCGGGGATCGAATCCAGGGCGAACAGCAGGTCCGTGGTGCCGATGGCGACCATCACCACGAGCATCGGCGTGATCATCCGCCTGCCGTCGACGCGCACCACGGACCGTCCGTCGTGGTACCGCTTCGCCACCGGCACGGCCCGCCGCAACAGCCGGATCACCGCGTTGTCCTCGTACTCCGCCTCGTCCTCGGCGTCCGGCGAGCGCGCGATGCGGTACGACGTGTAGATCAGGAAGGCGCCGAACAGGTAGAACACCGCGACGAACTGGCTGATCAGCGCCGCGCCCGCGACGATGAGCGCGCCACGCAGCAACAGCGCGATGAGGATGCCGACCAGCAGCACCTTGTGCTGGTGGATGGCGGGCACCTTGAACGCCGAGATGATCACGAGGAACACGAACAGGTTGTCCACCGACAGCGAGTACTCGGTCAGGTAGCCGGAGAAGAACTCGCCCGCGAACTTGCCGCCCGCGATCGCCCACACCAACAGTCCGAACACGATCGCGCACGCCACGTAACCGGCGACCCAGCGACCGGCTTCGAACACGGAGATCTGATGCGGCTTGCGGTCGACGACGACCAGGTCGATGGAGACCAGTACCAGCAGGCCGAGGACGGTGACCAACCACAGCCACACTGGCACATTCAGCACTACCGACCTCCGGATCCGGGCGCGAGCCACCGTCCGGAGGTCTCCACCGCCGGCGAACCCGCCGGCCGACGGCACCGGGAACGTGGTGTGTTCCGTGCTGACGACGCCGCCGCGAAGGTGTACTCCCCTCCCTGCGCACCTGACATTCTGATGTACCCGGTCCG
>DATEPR010000641.1:0-2510 GCA_035273045.1 Pseudonocardiaceae bacterium
ACGAACGGGCAGTACGGCAGCACCCGCAGGCCGCGTTCCCTGGCGTCGTCCAGCGCCGCCTTGATCAGCCGGCTGCCCAGGCCCTGCCCGCCGCGCTCCGGCTTGACCTCGGTGTGCAGGAACGCCATCTCGTCGCCGTAGAAGTGGTACTCGACGAACCCGACGACCTCGTCGCCGTCGCGCAGTTCGTAGCGGTGTGCCGCCTTGTCGTCGGTGACCGTCATGCCGGGGTGCCGTCCAGTTCCTCGATGGTCGCGATCGAGGGCGCCTCGTACCGGCGCAGCTCCCGCGCGCTGTCCTCGACGTCGCCCAGCACCCGCACGGCGTTGCCCCAGGTGAGCTTCGCCAGGTCGGCCTCCGACCAGCCCCGGTGCAGCAGTTCCGCGACCAGGTTCGGGTAGGCCGACACGTCCTCCAGCCCGGCCGGCGTGAACGGCACGCCGTCGTAGTCGCCGCCCAGCCCGATGTGGTCCACGCCGGCGACCTCGCGCATGTGGTCCAGGTGGTCGGCGACGGTCGCCGCGGTCGCGATCGGCCGGGGATGCTCGGCCTCGTAGGCCTCGGTGAGCGCCTTCGCCTCGGGCGCGGTGGAGAACCGGTCGATGCCGCGCCGTTCGAACTCCGCGTTCAGCCCGTTGCCCCACTCGGCCGCCTCGGGCAGCACGAACATCGGCACGAACGTCGCCATCGCCACACCGCCGTTGGCGGGCAACTGTTCCAGCACGTCGTCCGGGATGTTGCGGACGTGGTCGCACACGGCCCGGGACGACGAGTGCGAGAAGATCACCGGCGAGCGGGTGACGCGCAGCGCGTCGCGCATGGTGTCCGGCGACACGTGCGACAGGTCGACGAGCATGCCCAGCCGGTTCATCTCGCGCACCACGGCCTCGCCGAACGCGGTCAGCCCGTGGTGCTCCGGCTCGTCGGTGGCCGAGTCCGCCCACGCCGTGTTGTCGTTGTGCGTGAGCGTCAGGTAGCGCACGCCCAGGGAGTGCAGCGCGCGCAACGTGGCCAGCGAGTTGGCGATCGAGTGGCCGCCCTCAGCGCCCATCAGCGAGGCGATCCGGCCGTCCGCCCTGGCCGCCCGCACCTCGTCGGCGGTCCTGGCCAGCCGCAGCCGGTCCCGGTAGCGGTCCACCAGCGCGTACACGCAGTCGATCTGCTCCAGCGTCGCGGCCACCGCGCTGTCGCCCTGCAGCCGGGAGGGCACGTACACGGACCAGAACTGGGCGCCGACCCCACCGGTGCGCAGCCGGTTCAGGTCGGTGTGCAGGTGGGCCGACTGGTCCTGCGCGATGTCCCGTTCGTCCAGCCGGTAGCCGACCTGCTTGCGCAGCGCCCACGGCAGGTCGTTGTGCCCGTCCACCACAGGATGTTCGGCCAGCACCGCGTTCGCGCGGGCCAGCAGTTCCGGGGTCACCGTGTCGGTCATGGATCCACCCTAGACTCGGGTCCGCGAGACGTCGGTGACGCGGGAGGGTCGGTCGGATGGCGGCACACGGGTTGGTACTGCGGGATCTCGAACCAGGAGACGCCGAGGCGAGTGCGCTGCTGTCCCGGCGCAGCTTCGGTTTTCCCGCCACGCCGGCCACCGGGCCCGCCGAGCTGATCCCGGCGGCCAGCGGCCACGGCGCGTTCCTCGACGGCGTGTTCGTCGGCCAGGCCTACGACCTGCACGACCGGCAGTGGTGGGGCGGCACCCTGCTGGACGCTTCGGACATCGCGGGCGTCGCGGTCGCGCCGGAGGCCAGGGGCCGCGGTGTGGCCAGGGCGCTGATCACCCGGACGCTGGAGGCGGCCCGCGAGCGGGGCGCCGCGGTCAGCGCGCTGTTCCCGTCCATCTCCAGCGTGTACCGGGCGTTCGGCTGGGCCACCGTGGGCAGCGTCGAGACCTGGACCGTGCCGACGCTGGCGTTGCCCCGCGGGCCGGTGCCCGGCCACCTCGACGTGCGCGACGGCACCGTCGCCGACCTGCCCGCCGTGCACAGGCTCTACACCGAGGTCGCCCGCGCCGGCAACGGCATGATCAGCCGCGACGAGCGGCGTTTCCAGTGGAACGAGTTCCCCAGTCCGGCCGACGGCCTGACCATGGTGCTGTCCGACGGCGTCGTCGTCGGCTACGCGATGTGGACCCGGGGCGCCCATTACGGCCACGGCGCCGGCTTCACCGTGCACGATCTGCTGGCCGCGACCCCGGAGGCGGCGCGTGCCGTGGCGAGCGTGCTGTCCAGCTGGCACACGGTGGTGCCGACGATGCGCATGCGGCTGCTCGGCGGCGACGCCGTCGCCGAGGTCCTGCCGCTGGAACTGGGCGAGCTGGACGCGGCGAAGTCGTGGATGCACCGGCCGGTCGACGTCGCCGCCGCCGTCGCGGACCGCGGCTGGCCGGCCGGCGTGCGCGGCAGGGCCGTGTTCGCACTGGAGGACCCGATGGCGCCGTGGAACACCGGCACCTGGGAGCTGGACGTGGACGGCGGGTCGGCGCAGCTCAAGCGCAGCTCGGTGGAGAC
>DATEPR010000642.1:0-3290 GCA_035273045.1 Pseudonocardiaceae bacterium
GAAGGCGTCCCGGGGGAGCATCGCCTGCTCCAGCTCCAACTCGTCGGGGGAGGGCAGTGGCATGGCCGGTGTCGGGGGCAGTTCGTCCGCGTGGTCGACCAGGTCGGTCAGCGCGTCGACCAGCCGTCCCGCGGTGTCCTCGTCGTCGGCCACGGTCAGCTGTGCGGTGATCCGCCGGTGGTCGGACAGGCCGACGTCGACGCGGTGCCGTTCGCGCAGCCATTCGTTCACGTGGTAGCCGGAGCGGCCCAGATCGGCCAGGTCCAGCACGATCTTCAGCGGGTCGTGGTCGTCGGCCAGGCCGGGTCCGACCAGCCGGTCGCGGTCCATCACGGTCACCCCGTCGATCGCGGCGAGCCGCCGGCGGGTGTCCCGGGCCAGGCGCAGGGTGCGGTCGAGCAGTTCGTGGCCGTGCTCGACCATCTGCCGGCGCCACCCGTCCAGCCCGGCGTAGATCAGCGCCGAAGGGCTGGTGGTGTCCAGCAGGTCGGCGCGGGCGGTCAGCACCTCGGCCGGCACCCGGTCGCCGCGCAGGTGGTACACCGAACCCTGTTCCAGGCCGGCGCCCATCTTGTGCACGCTGGTCACGCACAGGTCGGCGCCGGCGTCCATGGCCCAAGTGGGCAGGTCGGGATGGAACGGGAAGTGCGCGCCCCAGGCCTCGTCGACGATCAGCGGCCGGTCGTGCTCGTGGCAGAGGCCGGCGATCTGCCTGATCGCCGCGCACGCGCCGTAGTCGGTCGGCGTGATGAGCAGCATGCCCTTGGCGTCCGGTGCCCGGTCGAACGCGGCGCGCACGGCGTCCGGGCCGGGCGGGTGCGCCAGGTGGTGGGCCTGGTCCCAGCGCGGCGGCACCCACACCGGTCGCACGCCGGACAGGATCAGCCCGGCCACCACCGACTTGTGCGCGTTGCGGGACAGCAGCAGCCGCTCGCCAGGACCGGCGACCGCCAGCATGGCCGACTTCACCGACAGCGAACTGCCGCAGGTGGAGAAGAACGCCTGGTCGGCGTCGACGGCGTCGGCCATCAGCCGCTCGGCCTCGCTGAGCACGCCACCGGACATGCGGCGGTCGTCCACCCCGTTCATCAGGATGATGTCCGAGGCGAACACGTCCCGCCCGACCACCGCCAGCACCCTCGGGTCCACTCCGCGGCCCTGTTTGTGGCCCGGCGGCAGGAACGACAGGTGACCGAGGCGGCGGTAGGACTCGATCGCCTCCAGCACCGGAGCCCGGCCGTGATCCATCACCACACCTCCCGCCCGGGCCTACCCGCGCCGCTGCCAGGCGAAACGAACGGCGGCGAATCGCCTGGTCGGGTTTGCGGCCACGACGCCCCGGGTAGTTATCGGCATGAACGAACTCGGCGAACGGCGGTCGAGTGAGAGGAGCCGGCAGTGACTATCAGCGGCATCATCAGTGCGATCATCGTTGGTCTCGTCATCGGCGCCCTGGGCCGGCTGGTGGTACCCGGCAAACAGCGCATACCGATCTGGGTGACCATCCTCGTCGGCATCGTGGCGGCGTTCATCGGCTCGGCCATCGCCCGCGGCGTGGGTTACGCGAACACGCCGGGCATCGACTGGCTGGAGGTCATCACCCAGGTGGGCATCGCCGCCGTCGGCGTCGCGTTCATCAGCGGCAGCCTGGGCAGGCGGCGGCGCGGCCTGGACCGCCTGCGGCGTTGACGCGGTTCAGCGCCACGCCAGGTGTAGCGGCAGGTACGTGAGTCCGGCGATGAGCGCGGCCGCCGGAAGGGTCAGCAGCCAGCCGAACACGATGTTCTCGGCGACGATCCAGCGCACGGCGGAGGGCCGGCGGGTGCTGCCGACGCCCATGACCGCCGACGTGATGACGTGCGTGGTGGACACCGGCGCGGCGAACACGAAGGCGGTCAGGTAGAGCACGAGTGACCCGGTCAGCTCGGCGACGAATCCGTGCGGCGGGGTGAGCGGGAAGATTCGCCTGCCGAGGGTGCGCATGATGCGCATGCCACCGGAGTAGCTGCCCGCCGCCAGGGCCGTGGCGCAGGAGAGCACCACCCACAGTGGTACGTGGGCGTCGTGCTGGTGCCGCGTGGCGAGCAGGGCGAGCACGATCAGGCCCATGGTCTTCTGCGCGTCCTGCAGCCCGTGGCCCAACGCCAGACTGGCCGCGGACACGATCTGGGCGTGCCGGAAGCCGCGTTCGGTGGCGTGGTAGGGAGCGGACCGGAACAGCCACAGCACCACCCGCATCACCAGATACCCCAGCACCAGCCCGACCAGCGGCGACACGACCATGGGCACGATGACCTTGCCGAGCACGCCGAACCAGTGCACCGACGTGCCCGACGCCAGGCCGGCCCCGACCAGTCCGCCGATCAGCGCGTGCGACGAGGACGACGGCAGGCCGAAGTACCAGGTGAGGATGTTCCACGCCACGGCGCCCAGCAGCGCCCCGAACACCACGGTCAACGCGCGTGGCCCGGTGGGCGTGTCGATGATGCCCTGTGCCACGGTCACCGCGACGCCGGTGCCCAGCAGCGCACCGGCCAGGTTCATCACCGCGCCCAGCGTCAGCGCGGCCCGCAGCGACAGCGCCCTGGTGGACACCACGCTGGCGATCGCGTTGGCCGCGTCGTGGAAACCATTGGTGTAGTCGAACAACAGCGCGATCGCGATGACGACGACCAAGCCCACCACGGCGGCGTCACGCCTCCTTCACGGCCATCGAGTGCAACACGTCGCCGACGTGTTCGAACCCGTCCGCGGCGAACTCCAACTGGTCGACGATCTCCTTCAGCTTCATCACCGTCAGCGGGTCGAACTCGCCGCTGAACAGCCGGGCCAGCAACCGCCGGTAGACCCGATCCGCGTCGTCCTCGATCTCGTTCACCTTGGCCCAGAACGACACCATGCCGGACAAATCACGCAGCCGGGGCATGGTGGCCGCGGTCAGCTCCGCCGCCTGGCACAACAGGTCCACCTGGGCGTCGACGCCGGGCGGCAGGGTCTCCACCTGGTACAGCACGGCCAGGTCGGCGGCTGCCTCGACGTAGTCGAGGACGTCGTCCACCCGCACGGCGAGCCGGTAGATGTCGTCCCGGTCGAACGGCGTCACGAACGACCGGTCGAGCAGTTCGACGATGTTCTGGGTGATGTCGTCGCCCGCGTGTTCGGTCGCCCGCATCCGGTCGGCGATGGCGGGCCGGTCGTCCGGTGCGGCGCCGATCAGCTCACGCAGCAACCCGACGCCGGTGACGATGTTGGCGGCGGCGTCGGTGAACAGCTCGTAGAACCGGCTGTCC
>DATEPR010000643.1:0-8415 GCA_035273045.1 Pseudonocardiaceae bacterium
ACTCGACGTTCGCGCGCCCGATGCGCGGCTGCGCCGGATCCTCGGCGGTGCCGCCGCGTCGCTCCTGCTCACCGACGACCTGGCCCGCGCCGCTTTGGTCCACAGTGGACCAGTGGTGGCCGTTGTGGACGCGCCGGGCGAGGCGGGTCCACTGCCCGACGTGGACCCGGAACAGCTCGCCTACGTCATGTACACGTCCGGCTCGACCGGCGAACCGAAGGGCGTCGCCGTCCGCCACCGCGACGTGACGGCGTTGGCGGCCGACTCGCGGTTCGCCGGCGGCGCGCACGAGCGCGTCCTCCTGCACTCGCCGGCGGCGTTCGACGCGTCCACCTACGAGCTGTGGGTGCCGCTGCTGGGCGGCGGCACGGTCGTGGTGGCACCACCGGGCGACCTGGACGCCGATTCCCTGAGCGCGGTGTTCGCCCGGCACCGGGTGAGCGCACTCTGGCTGACTGCCGGCCTGTTCCGGATGGTGGCGCAGGAGGCACCGGAGGCGTTCACCGGGCTGCGCGAGGTGTGGACCGGCGGTGACGTGGTGCCGGCGGCGGCGATCCGCCGCGTCCTGGCGCACTGTCCCGGCCTGCTCGTCGTCGACGGCTACGGGCCGACCGAGACCACGACCTTCGCCACCGCGCACCCGCTGCGCTCGGCAGCCGACGTGCCGGATGTCGTGCCGATCGGCCGGGCGTTGGACGGCATGCGCACGCACGTGCTCGGCCCGGACCTCGACCCGGTGCCCGAGGGCACGCCGGGCGAACTGTACATCGCCGGAGCCGGCGTGGCCCGCGGCTACTGGAACAGGCCCGGCGCGACGGCGGAACGGTTCCTGGCCGACCCGTTCGACCCGACGGGCGGCCGGATGTACCGCACCGGCGACATCGTCCGGCGGAACCCGTCCGGTGCGCTGGAGTTTCTGGGCCGGCTCGACGAGCAGGTGAAGGTACGGGGGTTCCGCATCGAACTGGCCGAGGTGGAACAGGCCCTCGCCGCGCACCCGGACGTGGCCCAGGTCGTGGTCGTCGCCCGCGAGGACCGGCCGGGGGTCAAACGGCTGGTGGCCTACCTGGTGACCGAGGGCGGGCGGCCGGCCGGGGACCTGGCGGCGTTCGTGGCCGCGACCCTGCCGGACTACATGGTGCCTGCCGCGTTCGTCGTCCTGGATCATCTTCCGTTGACCCGCAACGGAAAGGTGGACCGGCGCGCGCTGCCGGAACCGGAGTTGCCGGACACCGACCGGGTGGCGCCCCGCACACCGACCGAGCAGCGGGTGGCCGAGATCGTCGCCGGGGTGCTCGGGTTGGACCGGATCGGCGTGACCGACGACTTCTTCGCCCTCGGCGGCGACTCCGTGCTGGCCCTGCAGGCGCTGTCCCGGCTGCGCAGCGCGTTCGGTGCGCCGCTGACCGGGCGGGCACTGTTCGACCTGCCGACCGTCGAGGCGCTGGCGCGGTTGCTGTCGGCGGCACCCGCCGCCGCGGACCAGCCGATCCGGCACGGCCAGTCCGGCGCCGTCGTCCCGCTGTCGCCCGCCCAGCGGCGACTGTGGTTCCTTGACCAGCTCACCGGCGCCAGCACCGAATACAACACCGGTGTCGGCCTGCGGCTGACCGGCCCGCTCGACGTCGACCGGCTGCGGGTCGCGCTGGCCCAGCTGTGTGCCCGCCACGACTCACTGCGCACCACCTTCGACACGGTGGACGGCGCGCCGGTGCAGCGCATCGCACCCGCCGGTGAGATCCCACTGGAGGTCCACGCCGCACCGCCCACCGACGAACTGCTGGCCGCCGAGCTGACCAGGCCGTTCGACCTGCGCACCGGCCCGCTCACCCGTGCCGCCCTGTTCGACCTCGGCCCGGACGAGCACCTGCTCGTGCTGTGCCAGCACCACATCGTCACCGACGGCTGGACGCTCGGCCTGCTCATCGACGAACTGCTGCGCCGCTACGCCGGCGGCACCCTCGACCCGCTGTTGCTGAACTACCGCGACTACACCCGATGGGCCCACGACCGGCTCACCGCGCTGGAGCCACCACAACTGGCCTACTGGCGGCAGGCCCTCGACGGGCTGGAACCACTGGCGCTGCCGACCGACCGGCCCCGCCCCCGGCAGCGCACCACGACCGGCGCGATACACCGGCACGCACTGCCCGCCGCGCTGGTCGACCGGCTCAGCACGCTGGGCCGCCGCCACGGCGCCACACTGTTCATGACACTCACCGCCGCGGTGCAGATCCTGCTCGCCCGCTACAGCGGCCAACGCGACGTCGCGGTCGGCACCGCCGTGTCCGGCCGGGACCGGGCCGAACTGGAGAACCTCACCGGGTTCTTCGTGAACACCCTGGTGCTGCGCTCGCAGGTCGACCAGGACACACCGTTCCCGGCGTTCCTGGCCGACCTGCGGGAGACCGTGCTGGCCGCCTTCGCGCACGGCGACGTCCCGTTCGACCGGGTGGTGGACGAGCTCCAGCCCGAACGCGACCCGTCGCGCACCCCGCTGGTCCAGGCGATGGTCGTGCAGCAGCGCCCACTGGTGCGCGCCCGTGACATCGCCGGGCTGCGCGTCACCGAATTCCTGCTGCCGCGCCCCGCGGCCCGGTTCGACTTGGTGATCGAGTTCTGGCCGGACGCGGACTCCATGCGGATCGACGTCGAGTACAACACCGACCTGTTCCAGGCCGCCACCATCGACCGGCTGACCCGGCACCTGGAAGTGCTGCTGGCCGGCATCGCCGACGCCCCCGACCGCCCGCTGGGCGAGCTGCCGCTGCTCACCGCCGACGACCGGCGATTCCTGCTCGACCCGGGCAGCCCGTCGCTCGCGTCCGCCGCCACCGTGCCCCAGGTGTTCGACCGACAGGTCGCGGCGACCCCGGACGCGCCCGCCGTCACCTGCGGCGACGAGCGGTTGAGCTACCGCGAACTGCGCGACCGCGCCGACCGCCTCGCCCACCGGCTGGTGCGGCTCGGCGCCGGCCCCGACCAGCGGGTCGGCGTGCTGATGGACCGCTCGGTCGACCTGGTCGTCGCGGTGCTGGCCGTGCTCAGGGCCGGCGCCGCGTACCTGCCGGTCGACCTGCGGGCACCGGCCGACCGGATGCGCCAGATCCTCGCCGGCACCCCGGTCGTCATCACCGACGAGCACTGGCGCGCCACCGCCGAATCCGTCCACACCGGACAGACGATCACCACGTCGGCGACCGGCGAGGCAACCGGCCCGGTGGACGTGCACCCGGACAACCTTGCCTACGTCGAGTACACCTCCGGTTCGACCGGAGTACCGAAGGGTGTCGCGATCCGGCACGCGGACGTCCTCGCGCTGGCGGCCGACCGGCGGTTCGCCAACGGTGCCCACGATCGGGTGCTGCTGCATTCGCCGCTGGCGTTCGACGCGTCGACCTATGAGCTGTGGGTGCCGCTGCTGCACGGCGGCCAGGTCGTGATCGCGCCGCCCGGTGACCTGGACGCCGAGGTGATGCGCCGGTTGGTCGCCGCGCACGAGCTGACCGGGCTGTTCATGACGATCGGCCTGTTCCGCCTGCTGGCCCAGGAGGATCCCGGCTGCTTCGCCGGAGTCCGGGAAGTCTGGACCGGTGGTGACGTCGTACCGGCCGACGCGCTTCGCCGGGTGTTGGACCACTGTCCCGGGCTGACCGTCGTCGACGTCTACGGGCCGACCGAGACCACGACGTTCGCCACCTCGTTCCCGATGACCAGCGCCGATGCGGTACCGGACATCGTGCCGATCGGTCGCCCGCTGGACGGCATGCGGGCGCACGTGCTGGACCGGCGGCTGCGCTTGGTGCCGCCGGGCGCCGTCGGTGAGCTGTACCTCGCCGGATCCGGCCTGGCCCGCGGCTACTGGGACCGGCCGGGCGCGACCGCGGAGCGGTTCCTCGCCGACCCGTTCGGTGCGCCGGGCGAGCGCATGTACCGCACCGGCGATCTCGTGCGGTGGCGCCACGACGGCACGATCGAGTTCGTCGGCCGCACCGACGACCAGGTGAAGATCCGCGGCTTCCGGGTCGAACCCGCCGAGGTGGAGAGCGCGTTGGCCGCGCACCCTGCCGTGGCCCAGTCGATCGTCCTCACACGCACCGTGCACGGTCGCCGCCGGCTGGTCGCCTATGTCACACCGTCTGATGTGGACACTGTTGCGCTGCGCCGCGATCTCGGTGCCACCCTGCCCGACTACCTGATCCCGTCGGCATTCGTGCCGCTGGACCGCTTGCCGTTGAGCTCCACCGGAAAGGTGGACCGGCGAGCGCTGCCCGAGCCGCACTTCGACCTGCCCACCACGAGTGTCGCGCCGCGCACCGACCGCGAACGGGTGCTCGCCGGGATCTGGGCGGACGTGCTCGGCGTCGACCGCGTCGGCGTCGAGGACAACTTCTTCGAACTGGGCGGCGACTCGATCCTGAGCATCCAGGTGAGTTCCCACGCCCGCCGGTCCGGGCTGCGGGTGAGCACCGCTGACCTGTTCGCCCACCAGACCGTCGCGGCACTCGCCGCCGCGGCCACCGAGGCCGCTGCCGGTGCCGTTCGCGGGCCGGTCAGCGGCGCCGTGCCGCTCACCCCGATCCAGCACTGGTTCGTCGAAGCCCTGGGCGCGCCCGAGCGCTTCGACCAGACCATCACCGTACGGCTCGCCGACGGCGTGGACGAGGCAGCGCTCGAAGTGGCGCTCACCGCCCTGACCGAACACCACGACGCGCTGCGGATGTCGTGGCGCCGCGACGGCGACCGGTGGTGCCAGCACAACGAGCCGGTCGGCGAAGGCACGTCGCTGCTGCGGGCGACCCTGTCCGACGACGGCGGGCACCGGGTCCTGCGGCTGGCCGCCCATCACCTGGTGGTGGACGGCGTGTCGTGGCGGATCCTCCTGGCGGATCTGGAGCGGGGTTACCGGCAGGCGGTGCGCGGCGAGCCGGTGGACCTGGGGCCGCGTACGACGTCGTTCCAGGAGTGGGCGGTCCGGGTGGCCGAGCACGCGGCTGGCGGCGGGTTCGATGACGAGCTGAGCCACTGGCGGAGTGTGCCGGCGGTGGTGCCGGTGCCGGTCGACGGTGCCGGGCCGAACGTGGTGGCCGCGGAACGTGCGGTGCGGGTGCGGCTGGACCGGGCGGAGACGGCCGCGCTGTTGCGGGACGTGCCCGGGGTGTATCGCACGCAGGTCAATGACGTGTTGTTGGCGGCTCTTGGCGCGGTGTTGCGGGAGTGGACCGGCTGTCCGGCCGTGGTCGACGTGGAGGGCCACGGCCGTGAGGAGTTGTTCGGCGACGTCGACCTGTCCCGGACGGTGGGGTGGTTCACGTCGGTGTTCCCGGTGGCGCTGGATGTGGTGGGCGACTGGGGTGCGGCGCTGAAGTCGGTGAAGGAGCGGTTGCGGTCCGTGCCGCGCCGGGGCGTGGGCTATGGGGCGTTGCGGTACCTGACCGGGACGGCGCCGGCGATCGATCCGCAGGTCAGCTTCAACTACCTCGGACGAGTCGACCCACCGGCCGGCGGCATCTACGCCGGGACACACCGGGAACTGACCCTGGACACCGCACCGGACACCGCCCGGCCGCACCTGCTGGACGTCGTCGGCCGCGTCTCCGACGACGAACTGGAGTTCACCTGGTGTTACGCCGATGGCGTGCACCACGAGGCCACCGTGGCTCGGCTGGCCGAGCGGATGGTGGGCGCGCTGCGGGAGATCGTGCGGAACTGCGCCGAACCGGGGGCGGGTGGTCGCACGCCGTCGGACTTCCCGCTGGTCGCGTTGGATCAGGCCACGGTGGACCGGTTGGCCGGCGATGCCGAGGACATCTACCCGCTGACCCCGATGCAGGCCGGCATGGTGTTCCACGGACTCGCGCAGGAAAATGACAGCGTCTACTTCGAACAGATCACGTTCGTGCTCGACGACGTCACCGAGCCGCGACAGGTCGGCGAAGCATGGCAGCGAGTGGTCGACCGGACACCGGTACTGCGCACCCGGATCGCCTGGCAGGGCGTGCCGGAGCCGTTGCAGGTGGTGGCGACCCGTGCCACGGTGCCCGTCGAGTACCTGGACTGGTCCGATGTGGACGAATCCGGGGCGCTGCGCCGGTTGCTGGACTCGGATCGAGCCCGGGGCATCGACCTGTCCCAGGCACCGCTGCTGCGCATCACGGTGGCCAGGCTGACCGACTCGTCGGTCCGCGTCGTGTGGAGCTTCCACCACGTGCTGCTGGACGGATGGAGCGTCTTCCAGGTCCTGTCCGACGTGCTCGCGCAACTGCGCGGTGACCCGCTGCCCACCCGGCGGCCGTTCCAGGAGTATGTGTCCTGGCTGGGCCGGCAGGACATGCGGCTCGCCGAGGCCCACTGGCGGGCGCAGCTCGCCGGGATGGCACCGACACCGCTGCCCTACGACCGGACACCCGCGCGCACCCACTCGGCCAGTTCGTCGGCCGAGGTGCCGATCGAGCTGGACGACACCGAGTCGGCCCAGCTGTACCGGTTCGCCCGGCGGAACCGGTTGACCGTGAACACGCTCGTGCAAGGTGCGTGGGCGGCGCTGCTGTCCCGGTACAGCGGCGAACGTGACGTCTGCTTCGGCGCCACGATCTCCGGACGCCCGGCCGAACTGGCCGGCGCGGCCGACATGCCCGGCCTGTTCATCAACACCATGCCCGTTCGGCTGCGACTGACCGGTGAGCGGTCGACGGTCGACTGGCTGCGGAGCGTGCAGGCGGCACAGGTGGAGTCCCGCCGGTTCGGCCACGTGGGACTGACCCAGTTGCAGGCGTGGGCTGGTGGCAACGGCAGCCTGTTCGACAGCATCGTCGTGTTCGAGAACTACCCCGCAGGGCAGCTCGCCGGACTACGCGACCTGCACGCCGTGGAGCGCACCAACTACCCACTCAGCGTAGTGGTGGACCCCGGCACGCGACTGTCCCTGGTACTCGGCTACGACCCGGCATTGTTCGACACGGGGACGGCCGAGCGGCTGGCCACACACCTGCGCGCCCTGATCGTCGGCCTGACCGACGCTCCCGAGCGACCGGTGACCCAGGTGCCGATGCTCACGGACGCCGAGCGGCAGCAGTTGTTGGTGGGTTGGAATGGCGCGGTGTGTGCGGTGCCGGAGGGTTGTTTGGGTGAGTTGTTCGAAGCGCAGGTGGGGCGGACGCCGGATGCGGTGGCGGTGGTGGCTGAGGGTGGGTCGGTGAGTTATGCCGCGTTGGATGTGCGGGCGAATCGGTTGGCGCATCGGTTGGTGCGGTTGGGTGTGCGGCCCGAGGAGCGGGTGGCGTTGTTGCTGGACCGCTCGGTCGTGGTGGTGGTCGCGGAGGTGGCGATCGTCAAGGTTGGTGCTGCGTATCTGCCGTTGGATGTGCGCGCCCCGGTGGAGCGGTTGCGGATGTTGGTGCGCGAGGCGGGCGTGCGGGTGGTCGTGACCGACGACGCCGCACGTGGCGCGGAAATCCACGATGGACACATTGTGGTGGACGCGACTGGCGAACCGGACACCGCGCCGGGTGTGGTGGTGGAGCCGGACAACCTAGCCTATGTCGAGTACACGTCCGGGTCGACCGGGGTGCCCAAGGGTGTGGCCGTGCGGCACGCAGACGTGATCGCACTGGCGTTCGATCGGCGGTTCGCGCCGCATGATCGGGTGTTGTTGCATTCGCCGTTGGCGTTCGACGCCTCGACGTATGAGTTGTGGGTGCCGTTGCTGCACGGTGGCCAGGTGGTCATCGCGCCGCCCGGTGAGCTGGACGGCGAACTGGTCCGCCATGCGGTGGCCGCGCAGGGAGTCACCGAATTGTGGCTGACCGCTGGCCTGTTCCGGTTGCTGGCCCAGGAAGACCCCCGCTGTTTTGCCGGGGTCCGGGAAGTGTGGACTGGTGGAGACGTGGTGCCGGCTGAGGCGGTGCGCCGGGTGCTGGAGCGGTGCCCGGGGTTGGCTGTGGTCGATGGTTATGGGCCAACCGAGACCACCACGTTCGCCACTTCGTTCCGGATGGTGGATGCGGTGCCGGGGGTGGTGCCGATTGGTGGGCCGTTGGACAACGTGCGGGTGTATGTGGTGGATCGGGGCCTGGGGTTGGTGCCGCCGGGTGTGGCGGGGGAGTTGTGTATTGCCGGTGCCGGGTTGGCGCGGGGTTATGTGAATGGTGCTGGGTTGACGGCGGAGCGGTTTGTGGCCGACCCGTTCGGCCCGGCTGGTGGGCGGATGTATCGGACCGGGGATGTGGTGCGGTGGTCGGGTGGGGTGTTGGAGTTTGTGGGTCGGGTGGATGAGCAGGTTAAGGTGCGCGGGTTTCGGGTCGAGCCGGCCGAGGTGGAGGCGCTGATCGCCGGATGCGCCGGGGTGGTGCAGGCGGCTGTCGTGGCGCGGGAGGACCAGCCTGGGGTGAAACGGCTGGTGGCGTACGTGGTAGG
>DATEPR010000644.1:0-14537 GCA_035273045.1 Pseudonocardiaceae bacterium
ACCAGCGGGCCGTCGCGGCCCGCGGCCCGGACGCGGCGAGCGCGGCCTGGTCGGAACTGCTGGCCGAGTCGTGGGACCGGGGTACCGGCGTGGAACGCGGTGACACGCTCCGGGTGGCCGCCAACCGGATGGTCCGCGAGCACGGCCTGGACCGCGACGGCCAGTCCAGCCTGCGCACCCTGGTCGGCGAGGTGGAGCGGTCCTGGTACGGGGTCCGGGTGCCGGCCGGCCGCACGGTGACGCCGGTGGTGGTGGAGTCGTTCGACGACGTCCGGCGCAGCCTGCACCGCAACGCGCCGCTGGGCTGGCGGGCCAGGCTGCTGCCCCGGTCGGTCCTGCGGCCGATGCGGGACCGGGACCGCGGGTCCGACGGCGAGGACCAGGAGATCTCGTAACGCGAACCGGCGCCACCCCCACAACACGATGCCCGTACGTGGGGGGTGGCGCCCGTCGCCGGATACAGATCGACGTCGCTTCGTGCGAAGCGACGTCGGTGTGATTCGGGCGGTCCGCGACGACCCGGCCGCGGACCCATGCCCCTCTATTCGCCTTCGAAGCGCTTCCGGAAGCGCTCCTCCATGCGCTGGGTGAACCCGCTGCGATGCTTGGCCTCGTCCTGGCCGTCGGACCCGCTGGACACGTCGCCGTGCCGCATGGCGGCCCAGGTCAGCACAGCGCCGACGAACATCATCAGGAATCCGACGACGCTCACGACTGGAATGGCGAACACCTTCAGCGGCACGAGCATTCCACACACGAGCAGCGCGATACCCAGCACGAACAGGGTGATCCCCTGGATGCGCCGACGCCTGGACGGGCGCAGCCGCGCACCTCGAATGGTGGACGCGAACTTCGGGTCCTCGGCGTAGAGCGCGCGCTCGATCTGGTCGAACAGCCGCTGCTCGTGCTCGGAGAGTGGCATGGCTCCTCCTCCGGCACTGCTGTCGTAGGCGCCGGGTGCGTGGTGCGCACCGGGCGGGCGCCCCGCCCTGGGGTCGTCACGACAAGGATACGATCCGGAAGTCCCCTCGACTACCCGATGCCGCATCCTGAGCCGGTGATGCGACGAACGACATTCGGTTGGGCTAGGAACGGCGCACACCGAACCGACCAACCGGACATAACGGGCGGATGACGTCGAGCGTGGCCTAGCGCCAGCGGAAGTGCACGAACAGCCGGCCGAAGTTCTTGGAGTCCTTCTCCACCCGGTGGTACAGGGCCTTGACGTCCTTCTGGTCGAGGAACCGCAGGACGTGCTTCTTGAGCTGCCCGGAGCCCTTGCCCGGGACGATCTCGACGACGGTGGCCTTCTTGGCCACCGCCTCGTCGATGATCGCCCGCAGGGCGCGGTCGATGTCCGCGCCGCGGTTGTAGATGTCGTGCAGGTCGAGCTTGAGCTTCACCGTCGGCGTCAGCGGCTCCTGGGGCCGGACGCGCGGCGTGTCCGGCCGCCCCTGGCCGCCGTGGACGACGCCGACCTCGGGGTCTTGGCGGCCGCCTTGCCGGTCTTGGCGGCCGCGGACTTGGGAGCGGCCTTGGCGGTGGTCTTCGCGGTCGCCTTGGTGGCCGTACGGCTCGCCGCGGCGGTCTTGGCGGTGGCACCCCTCGCCGGGGCCGCCGCGGGCTTCCTGGCCGCCCGTGCCGGCTTGGCCGGGGTGGCCTCGGCCGGTGCGGTGGCCTTCGCCCGGCCGCCTCCGCTGGCCCGGAACGCGTCCACGATGTGCGACGGGATGCGGCCCCGCTCGGCCAGTTCGTGGCCGTGTTGCCTGGCCCATTCGCGAATGGCCGGTCCGTCGTTGGTGGCGCCACCGGTCCGGCCGGCGCCACGCCGGACCCGACCACCGGTGCGTCGGGCGGCCGCCACGAAGTCGGCCAGGCCGTCCCGCAACTTGCTGGCGTTGGCGGCATTCAGATCAATCTGGTAGGTCACCCGATCGAGAGAAAAGGTGACCGTAGCCACATCCTCGCTGGGCAAACCATCCAGGTCGTCGACAAGTCGCACAAGAACCTTGCGTGCCATGGTTTCTCGCTCTCTCAAACACGCTGTGATGGCCGACCGAATGACGGCCGGCGCGGCTGTCCGGCGGTGTCGGAAACCAGCATAGCCGCAGAATGGTGGAAAGTGGGTAATCAGGTTTCCCGCCCGAACCGTCTGTGTCGGCCCAGTGATCCTCCGCGATCGCGTCCGCGCAGGTCGCGACACACATCCGCCGTCCACATCAGCCGATCGACTTCCCGGACTCGCGCCACCCACCGGTGGAAACACAGCGGCCGCCAACGAAACGAAGGGAGCCGCCGCCCGCGGGCCCGGCGGCGGCGGGACGCCGGAAAGCCTTCCACCGGACACCGGATTGCCTGGTGCGGTGCCCACGACCATCCGCGATGCGGAAACCCGGCCCGGCCCACCATGATTCGACAAACCGGAGACCCACGCCGATTCGTCCGTAATATCGGCCCCCACGATGGCGTTGCTCCATTGTGGACAGTGTGAAATCGTTGTCAGCCAGGAAACACGCACAATGCAAGGTTCCCGGGGCCGGTTCGGTGTTTTGCCACCGGTCGTGGGGCTTTCCGGTTATTTCCGGTCGCCGCCGCCGTGGATCAGGCTCGCCGGGCGGACCGCGGCCGTGCCGAAACGGGACCGTGCCTGGTCCGCGGCGAGATCGGCGTCCCGCCAGCCGCGCTCCGGCGCGTCCAGGGCGAGCTGCTCACCGCCGCCGTCGGCCCGGGTCAGCTGCTCCATCCGGACGCCGATCAGCCGCACCGCCCCGGGCGGCACCTGCTCGGCGAGCAGCCGGCTCGCCGTCCGGTAGACCTCCTGGGTCACGTCGGTGGCCACCGGCAGGGTGCGTGAGCGGGTGATCGTGGTGAAGTCGGCGAAGCGCACCTTGATCGACACCGTCCGGCCGCGCAGCCCGCGCGAGCGCAGCGTGGCCGCCGTCCGCTCGGCCAGCCGCAACAGCTCCCGGCGCAACAGGTTCCGGTCGTGGTGGTCGACGTCGAACGTCTCCTCGGCGCCGATCGACTTGTCCGGCGCGTCGGGCACCACGGCCCGATCGTCGCGACCGTTGGCCAGCCCGTGCAGGTGCTCGGCGACCGCGACGCCGACCACCTTGCGCAGCCGGGGCAGCGGCGTCGCCGCGACGTCGGCGACGGTGTCCAGGCCGACCCTGGCCAGCTGCTCGGCCGTCCGCTCGCCGACGCCCCACAGCGCGGACACCGGCAGCGGGTGCAGGAACGCCAGCGAGTCGGCCGGCGGCACCACCAACATGCCGTCCGGTTTGGCCATCCCGGACGCCAGCTTGGCCAGGAACTTGGTCGCGGCCACACCGACCGAGCAGGAGATCCGGTGCTCCCGCCGCACCCTGGCGCGCAGTTCGCCGCCCAGCTGGGCCGGCGTCATCCTGGTGCGCCGCAGCGCGCCCGCGACGTCCAGGAACGCCTCGTCCAGGCTGAGTGGTTCGACCAGCGGGGTGAGCTCGGCGAAGATGCCCATCACACCGCGGGACACCTCGCGGTAGACGGTGAAGTCGGGCGGCAGGAACACCGCCTGCGGGCAGAGTCTCCTGGCGGTGGCGGTGGGCATCGCCGACCGCACGCCGAACGTACGGGCCGGATAGTTGGCCGAGCACACCACGCCGCGCGGGCCGAGCCCGCCGACCACGACCGGCCGTTCGCCCAGTTCGGGCCGGTCGCGGATCTCCACCGAGGCGTAGAAGGCGTCCATGTCGACGTGCAGGATCGGGCAGTCCGTGTCGTCCGGCCAGCTCGCGGGACGGGACTCGTCCACGAGGTACCTGCCGCGCAGCTGTTTCGGCAGCCCGCCGCTCCTGCCCACGACGGCAGTGTAACCGGGCGGACCGACGATTCCCGGTGGTCAGCCTGCCGCGCGGGTCTTGCGGGCCAGCGCGTGCAGCCGCGCCGCGACGTCCCGCAGCGGTGGCCGGGTGGCAGCCGCCAGTTCCAGCCGGGCCAGGGCGTCTTCAGCGCCCGGACTGGCCTCCAGCACCGATCCCGGGACCACGTCGGACACCAGACCGTGGCCCTGCAACACCTCGACCACCAGGCCCGCGCCCACCAGCGCGGCCGTCAGCCCGTCCACGTCGAACCGCCGGCGCAGCGGGTCACCGGCGACGGCGACCTGCCCGGACTCGTCGTCCAGCAGCTGGCCGGCCTCCACCAGGCGACCGGCCAGCGCCCGGTGCAGCACGGCGCCGTACCGGTTGGGCACCAGCACCGACACCGCGCCACCGGACGCGCAGGCCCAGGTGAGCGCGCCGACCGCGGTGGCGACGTCGTCCACCATCTCCAGGACGCCGTGCCCGAGCACGAGATCGGCCTCGCCGGCCGGCACCAGCCGGTGCAGCGCGTCGGTGTCCCCCTGGACCGGGGTGATCCGGCCGGACACCTCGGCGTCGGCGGCCCTGCGGTGCAGCGTGGCGAGCGCGTTGGGGCTCGGCTCCACGACGGTGACCCGGCAGCCGGCCTGGGCCAGCGGCACGGCCCACACACCGCTCCCGCCGCCCACGTCCAGCACGACGGGTGATCCGTCGGCCCTGCGGTCCTTGGCGGCCGCCACCTCGGCTTCGAGCACGCGGTACACCGCGTCCGGTCGCATGGCGGAAGTCTAGGGGCAGGCACGTCACGGCTTACCAGCGGACCTTTAGCAACAATCCTTGTGAAAGACTCCTTGCTCAGGATATCCTGACTCGCATGGCTGACTCACGGACGCCCATCACCGACCCCCAGCGCCTGAAGGCGCTCGCTCACCCGATGCGGTGGAAGCTGATCAGGCTGATCGGCTCGGAGGAGACGGCCACCGCGACCCGGTGCTCGGAAGTCCTCGGCGAGAGCGTGGCGAGTTGTTCGTACCACCTGAACATGCTGGCCAAATACGGTTTCGTCGAGGAGGCGCCGGGCGGCCAGGGCCGGGAGAAGCCCTGGAAGCTGACCACGCGCCGGCAGACGCTGGACACCGAGGGCCTGGACGACGAGACGAAGATGGCCGTCGAGGCGGCCAGCGACGCGTTCCTGGAGACCGAGTTCGAGGAGATCCGGGTCCAGTTGCGCCGCTCCGACCTGGAGCCGAAGGAGTGGCAGGACGCGATCGGCAGCCGCGCGAGCTCGTTCTGGGTCACCGCGGCCGAGGCCGCCGAGTTCACGGAGACGTTCCACGAGCTGGCCAACCGGTTCCAGGATCGGTGGGAGAACCCGGAGCTGCGGCCGGAGGGCGCCCGGGTGCTGCGCATCTTCACGACGACGTACCTCGCCCCGCGGCACCCGGACCATTGACATGGACTTGTTGGGGGACAAGGGATTCCGCCGGTTACTGGTCGGCCAGTCGGTGTCCAGCGTGGCGACCACCGCGCTGTACCTGGCGCTGGGCATCTGGGCCAAGGACCTGACCCACAGCAACGCGCTGGCCGGTTCGGTGTTCCTCGCCCTGGGCCTGCCCACGCTGCTGGCGCCGCTGGGTGGCCACCTGATCGACCGGGTGCCCCGGCGCAAGCCGCTGCTGGTGATCACCAATGCCGCATTCGGCGGCGCGGTGCTGAGCCTGCTCGCGATCCACGACCGGCACCAGCTGTGGCTGATCTACGTCATCGCCGCCTTCGCCGGGCTGGCCACCGACGTCCTCGGGTCCAGCAAGGGCGCGCTGCTCAAGGACATGCTGCCGGACGACCGGCTGGGCTCGGCCAACGCGCTGCTCCAGACCATCACCCAGGGCTCGCGGCTGCTGTCCCCGCTGCTGGGCGCCGGCCTGTACGCGCTGCTCGGCGGCCACCGGCTGGCCGTCGTGGTCGCGTCCCTGTTCGCCGTGGCGGCGCTGGCCATGACGGCGGTGCGGGTCACCGAGTCGGCACCGGAACCGGCGACCGGGCGGGTGCTCGCCGGGCTGCTGGCCGGATTCCGGCACGTGCGGTCGGTGCCGCTGCTGCTCCAGTTGACCGCCGCCGGTGCGCTGGCCTGCGGTGTGGTCGGGCTGCTGGAGACGGTGGCGTTCGCGATCATCGACCAGGGCCTGCACCGCTCGCCCTCGTTCTACGGGGTGATCGACACCGTGCAGGGTGTCGGCGCCGTCGCCGGCGGGTTCGCGGCGGCCTGGATCATGCGCCGCCTCGGCGAGGCCAGGGCGACCGGGCTGGGACTGGCGTTCATCGGGGCCGGCACGCTCGTCCTGACGGTGCCGTCGCTGGTGCCGGTGCTGTTCGGCACGATCCTGCTCGGGTTCGGCGTGCCGGTGTTCGTCGTGGCGTGGAGCACCAGCATGCAGCGGTACACGCCACCGCGCCTGCAGGGTCGGGTCGGCGCCGCCGGCAACCTGGCCCTGACCGGGCCGCAGACGCTGTCCATCGGAGTCGGTGCCGCGCTGATCGGGGTGGTCGACTACCGCGTCCTGCTGGTGGTGATCTTCCTCGGCATGGCGGCGTCGGCCGGGCTGCTGCTGATCAGGCCGGCCAGGGCCGTGCTCGGAGTGTCCGAGCTGCGCCCGACGCCGCCGTCGGTGGCCTGACCGTCCACCACGACACGATCCGGACGCGATCCAGGACCTGGCTACCCACTGGACTTGCCTTGCCGATCTACCATTCCTGACGTGCATACGGTGGCGGTGCTGAGCCTCAAGGGCGGCGTGGGCAAGACGACGGTGGTACTCGGACTGGCTTCCGCCGCGCTGCGGCGTGGCGTGCGCACACTGGTGGTCGACCTCGACCCCCAGTGCAACTCGACCGCCACGCTGGACCCGGCGGACACCGAGGGCAGCCTGGTGGACGTGCTGGCCAGACCGGGCCTCGCCACCCTGCGCTCGGCCATCGCCCCGAGTCCATGGGGTGAAGGACTCGACGTCCTCGTCGGGTCGGAGGAGGTCGAGGCGCTCAACCATCCCGAGCCGGGCGCGCAGAAGCTGGGCAAGCTGTCCAAGGCGCTGGAGCAGATCGACGGGCTCGTCACCGACGGCGATCCCCAGTACCAACTGGTGCTGCTGGACTGCCCCCCGTCGCTGGGTCAGTTGACCCGGTCGGCGCTGGTCGCGGCGGACCGCGCGCTGCTGGTCACCGAGCCGACCATGTTCGCCGTGTCCGGCGTGCAGCGGGCGTTCGAGGCCGTGCAGAACGAGCGGGAGCTGCACAATCCTCGGCTCCAGCCGCTGGGCGTCGTGGTGAACCGCGTCCGGCCGCGCTCGCACGAGCACCAGTTCCGGATCGAGGAGCTGCGCGAACTGTTCGGGCCGCTGGTGATGCCGGTCGCCCTGCCGGACCGGTTGGCGGTGCAGCAGGCGCAGGGTGCCTGCCTGCCGATCCACCAATGGAACACGCCGGGCGCCAGGGAGGTCTCCCTGGCGTTCAACCTGCTACTGGCCAGGATCATGCGGTCCAGCCGCAGCCGGCGGGCGGCCCGGGAGGAAGAACCGGTCAACTGATCCCATGCCCGAGGGTGACACGGTTTTCCTTGCCGGACGGCGAATGGACGAGGCGCTGGCCGGTGGCGTGCTGACCCGTGGCGAGTTGCGGCATCCCCGGTTGGTCGAGACCACGCTGGCCGGCCGGACCGTGCTCGGCGTGCGGTCGGTCGGCAAGCACCTGTTCACCCGGTTCGACGACGGCGTCAGCCTGCACACGCATTTCAAGATGGACGGTGCCTGGCACCTGTACCGGCCGGCGGAGAAGTGGCGCGGCCGCAGCCACGACATCCGGGCCGTGCTGGGCACCGAGCAGTGGACCGCGGTCGGGTTCCGGCTGCACGACATGGCCCTGCTGCGCACCGACCGGGAGGACGA
The DNA here is from genome assembly GCA_035273045.1 of Pseudonocardiaceae bacterium. Lineage (GTDB taxonomy): Bacteria > Actinomycetota > Actinomycetes > Mycobacteriales > Pseudonocardiaceae > DATEPR01. Next base: position 7,778 of record DATEPR010000644.1, read on the forward strand.
ACTCGTCGGCCACCTCGGACCGGACCTGCTGGCCGACGGCTGGGACGACGCGATGGCCGCCGAGGCGGCCCGCCGGCTGGCCGGGCAGGGCGAGCGGGAGATCGGCGACGCGCTGGCCGACCAGCGGGTGATGGCCGGCGTGGGCAATCTCTACAAGGCCGAGGTGTGCTTCCTGCTCGGCGTGTCCCCGTGGACGCCGGTGTGCGATCTGCCGCCCGACGCCGTGCCCAGGGCGGTGGCGTTGAGCCGGAAACTGTTGCACCGCAACGCATGGCGGCCCGAACAGAGCACCACCGGCGAGGTGGCGCGGGGCCGGCAGCACTGGGTGTACCAGCGCACCGGGCGGCCGTGCCTGCGCTGCGGCACACCGGTCAGGTCCGGGCGGCAGGGCAGCTTCGTGCCGGTCCGGTACACGTGGTACTGCCCGGCCTGCCAGCCCGGTCCGGCGCCGCGCGACACGTCCGGCGGGGCTGGGGTTCGATAGCGCCGTGTGGTACTCGCATGTCGTCCGCCCGGTGCTGTTCCGGGTCGGCTCGGGAGACGCCGAGACCGCTCACGAGTGGACACTGCGCGCCCTGGCCGCGGCAAGTGCGCTACCGGCGGCGCTGGCGCCGCTGCGCCGCTGGTTCGCCGTGCCGGCGCCGCGCACCGTGTTCGGCGTGCGGTTCCCCAATCCGGTCGGGCTGGCCGCCGGAATGGACAAGAACGGGATCGCACTGCCCGGTTGGGCGGCGCTCGGCTTCGGGCACGTCGAGGTCGGCACCGTGACCTGGCACGCCCAGCCGGGCAACCCGAGGCCACGGCTGTACCGGCTGCCGGCCAGCGGTGCCCTGATCAACCGGATGGGCTTCAACAACGCCGGCGCCGAGGCGCTGGCACGGCGGCTGCGGGCACTCGGGCCGCGGCCCGTGCCGTTGGGCATCAGCATCGGCAAGTCCAGGATCACGCCGGTCGACCAGGCCGTCGCCGACTACCGGCGCTCGCTGCGCGAGTTGTACCCGTACGGCGACTATTTCGCGGTGAACGTCAGTTCACCGAACACGCCCGGCCTGCGCAGCCTCCAGGACCGGCACCTGCTCGCCGAGCTGCTGGCCGGCCTGCGCGCGGAAGCGGCCGAACTGGCCGGTCCGGCCAAGCCGCTGCTGGTGAAGATCGCGCCCGACCTGGCTGACAGTGCCGTCGCCGAACTGCTGGCGGTGTGCGCCGACCACGGCGTGGCCGGCGTGATCGCCACGAACACCACGCTGGCCAGGGACGGCATCGCGACGTCCGATGTGGTCACCGGGTCGCAGGCGGGCGGGCTGTCCGGCCGGCCGCTGGCCGCGCGGGCGCGGCAGGTGGTGGAGTTCGTGCACCGCGAGACCGGTGGCGCGCTGCCGGTGATCGGGGTGGGCGGCATCGCCGCGGTCGACGACGCGCTGCGGATGCTGGACGCGGGCGCCAGCCTGGTGCAGCTGTTCACCGGGTTCGTCTACTCCGGACCGAGCCTGGTCCGGTCGATCAGCAGGGCGGTGCGGGATTAGCCGTGCCGCATGGCCCGCAGCGTGCGCAGCAGCGGATAGCCGAGCACGATCAGCAGCGAGCCCCACACGATGCCGGGCACCCGGAGCGAGCCGACGTCGACGGTCAGGTCGGCGGCTCCGGCGATGATGGCGGCGCCGGCCACCATGAGGTTCACCGGGTCGGCCAGGTTGACCTCGTTGTCCATCCAGTGCCGGACACCGGTCATCACGACCATGCCGAACAGCACCAGCGTCATGGCACCGATCACACCGGACGGCACGGTCTGCACGGCGGCGGCCACCTTCGGCGAGAACGAGAGCAGGATCGCGCCGACGGCGGCGACCAGATACGCGGCCGTGGAGTACACCCTGTTCAGCGCCATGACGCCGACGTTCTCCCCGAGCGGCGTCAGCGCCGATCCGCCGCCGGCCCCGGCCAGCGCGGTGGCCAGGCCGGTGCCGATCAGGCCGTCGCCGACGTGGCCGTCGACGTCCCGGCCGGTGACCGCGCCGATGGCCTTGGTGTAGCCGACGGTCTGCGCGGCGAGGACCAGCACGGCGGGGAGCACGGCGAGCATCACCGACGACCGCAGCAGTGGCGCGTGCAGGGTCGGGAAGCCCCACCAGGGCGCGGCGTGCAGCGCGGCGGACTTGCCCGCGTCCAGCCCGCCGGTGACGGCGGCGACGATCCAGCCGGTCAGCACCCCGGCGAGCACGCCGAGCCGGAACAGCAGGCCACGGGACAGCATCGCGCACAGGCCGATCACCGCGAGGGTGACGGCGGCCAGCAGTGGGCCGGCGGCCACCTCTCGGCCGGCGAGCGGGGCGAGGTTGACGCCGAGCAGGACGATCACGCCGCCGGTGACGATCGGCGGCATCACCGAGTCGACCAGCCGGATGCCCAGGGCCTTGACCGCGACACCGATGACGGCCAGCAGGATGCCGGCGAACAGCACGGCGCCGAGTTGCGCGGCGATGCCGTCGGCCCGCGCCGCGGCCAGCGGGGCGACGAACGAGTAGGACGAGCCGAGATAGCTGGGCACCCGGTTGCGGGTGAGCAGCAGGAACAGCAGCGTGCCCAGGCCGGAGAACAGCAGCGTGGTGGACACCGGGAAACCGGTCAGCACGGGCACCGTCATGGTGGCAGCGGCCATCGCGGCCAGGTGCTGGAGGCCGATCCCCACGGTGAGTGGCCAGCTCAGCCGCTCATCGGAGTGAACAACCTCGTCGTTGCCCAGCCGTCGCCCGTCGCCGTGCACGGTCCACAGCGCCACGCATGTCCTCCCGGCCATCCGACAAGTCCCGACGATAGTGCCACGCCAGGTAGCCAGGCTGACTACATCACAGTTCGATAATCACACTAATGTTTGCATCATATGGGATTAATCGGACACCAGATCCTGCGGCGACTACTCGAAGTCACGACTCGGCCCGGCAGAGTCACGCAAGAGATACGACCGGATATCGACTCGATGTCGGAATCGACACGGCACGGGCGGCAACGTCGGCCGGCTGGCGGGACCCGGTCGGACCAGAACGCCGAGCCGGCTTCCGTACCGAGGTCATGGCTGCGCCCAGCCGCGACAACCGGCTGGGCGGGGCACCGTCGGGTCAGGACGCCGAGTCCGCTTCCTTGTTCGAGTTGCCGGAGTTGGCGGCCGAGTTCTGCGACTGCTGCACGCGCTGGGCGATCTCCTGCTGGACGCTGGACGCGCTGCCGCTGCTCGAACCGGAACTGCCGGAGGTGATCTGGCCGGCCACGGAACCGCCGGCGAGCGACGCCCTGATCTGCTCCAGCCGGTTGGCGCCCGCCATGTTCACCGTGGACTGCTGGACCTCCAGCATCCGGCCCTGGACCGAGTTCTTCGCCAGGTCGGCCGAGCCGAGCGCGGTGGCGTACCGCTTCTCGATCTTGTCCCGGATCTCGTCCAGCGACGGCGTGTTGGTCGGGGCGGCCAGCTCGCTCATCTGGTTGAGCGACTTGGAGACCTGCTCCTGCATCTTCGCCTGTTCGAGCTGGCTGAGCAGCTTGGTGCGCTCCTGCAGCTTCTGCTGCAACATCATCGAGTTCTGCTCGACCGCACGCTTGGCCTGGGCGGCGGCGTGCAACGACTGGTCGTGCAGCGTCTTCAGGTCCTCGATCGACTGCTCGGCCGTGACGAGTTGGGTGGCGAACTGCTGCGCGGCGTTCTCGAACTCGGTCGCCTTCGCGTCGTCACCCTTGGCCCGCGACTCGTCGGCCAGCACGAGCGCCTGCCGGGCCGAAGCCTGGAGCTTCTCCACCTCGCCGAGCTGGCGGCTCAGCTTCATCTCCAGCTGGCGCTGGTTGCCGATCACCGCGGCAGCCTGCTGGGACAGCGCCTGGTGCTGCCGCTGGGCCTCCTCGATGGCCTGCTGGATCTGCACCTTCGGATCGGCGAGCTCGTCCACCTTCGACGAGAAGGCCGCCATCAGGTACTTCCACGCCTTCACGAACGGGTTGGCCATCTCTCCGCCTGCCTTCTCCCCTGCTGCCTCGCCACGGTGGGTGCGGACCACCCGCGTCCGGGCAACGACCTCGTACCGTATGGACTACATCGTGTCAGGTACGGACGCGAGCTTCCACCGACCCCGGCATATCGGCGCGACCCATGCGCCGACCGCGCGGCCGGCCGCAGGCCGACCACGCACTCGCCGTGCCCGTCCCGTCTCAGGCGGCGACGGTGATCCCCCTGGAGGGCCGGCTGATCGAGGTGGTCAACCGGTGCCGCAACACCGGCTGCAACCGCAGATCGGCCAGGTCGGTGCCGACGACGGCCGGAACCATCCGGCCGCCCTGCAGCGACGCCTCCGCCTTCGCCGGGACGCGACGGTCGGCGGGACCGTCCTCGTCCACCGGCCCGCTCCCCGCGGCTACCGGCACCGGCACGTCCTCCACGGTACGCACGTCGACGGCACTCACGTCGGCGGCGACCAGATGCAGCAGGTCGGACAGTGGCAGGTCCAGCGCTTCGCAGATGGCGGCCAGCAGTTCGCTGGACGCCTCCTTGCGGCCTCGCTCCACCTCCGAGAGGTAACCGAGGCTGACCCGGGCGGCCCGGGAGACCTCGCGCAGGGTGCGGTGCTGGTTGGTGCGGGCATGGCGGAGCCGATCACCGATCGCCTCGCGCAGCAGCACAGTCATCGCGCGCCTCCCTTCTCCTGGCCCGTGCCGACCAGATTACCGAGCGGGACCGGCGACCGGCATCGACATCGTGCCTCTATGCCAAGAGCGAACGAGCCAGTGACCCGGTATGTTCCCGGCGACCATGATCGACGGTCCTCGACCGGTGGCCACGGACCGTGATCGAACCAGGTGAATCACCCGGTCAACGCGGCAAGCAGCGCACGCAGGGCGGCCACCACCGACGCGGAGCGCACGGCGTGCCGGCCGCCGGTCAGGTCTACTTCGTGACATGTCGCGCCGGCGGGTCCGGCGATCCCGACGTACACCCGGCCGGGCGCCACGCCGTCCTGCGGATCGGGGCCGGCCACCCCGGTCAGGCCGATCCCCCAGTCCGCGCCGCACACCGTGCGGGCGCCCCGCGCCATGGCCAGCGCCACGTCCGGGTGCACCGCGCCGTGCTCGGCGAGCAGGTCGGCCGGCACACCGGCCAGGCGGGCCTTGAGATCGGTCGCGTAGACCACCAGGCCGCCGCGCACCACCGCGCTGGAACCGGGCACCGTGGTCAGTGCCGCGGTGACCATCCCCGCGGTCAGCGACTCGGCCGTGGCGACCGTCTCGCCCCGGTCGGCCAGCAACCGGACGATCCGCCGGGCGTCGCTCACCGCGCGCCCGCCACGGCCCGCCGGCCGCTGGCGCGCAGCCGGACCGCCCGGACCACGTAGTCCACGCCGGTCACCACGGTCAACGCGACGGCGGCACCCAGGAACACCCACCGGACCACGTCGAACGAGTCCGGCAGCGGCAGCAGGTACAGGCCGATCGCGACCACCTGGAGCAGCGTCTTCGCCTTGCCGCCCCGGCTGGCCGGGATCACCCCGTAGCGGATCACCCAGAACCGCAGCAGCGTCACGCCGATCTCGCGCGCCGCGATGACCACGGTGACCCACCACGGCAGTTCGCCCAGCACGCTCAGCCCGACCAGCGCCGCGCCGGTGAGCGCCTTGTCCGCGATCGGGTCGGCGATCTTGCCGAAGTCGGTGACCAGGCCCCGGCTGCGGGCCAGGTTGCCGTCGAAGTGGTCGGTGAGGGACGCGACGGCGAACACCGCCGTGGCCACCAGCCGCCACACGATCTCGTGGCCGCCGCCGGCGAACAGCGCCACCAGCAGGACCGGGACCAGCACCAGCCGGGACACGGTCAGCATGTTGGCCACGTTCACCAGTGGCACCGTGGTCTCGGCCACCGGCTGCCGCGCCGGACCCACCGCGTCCGACGAGCCACCGGCCGGCGTGGTCACGTCGACCTCGGCAGGACGTCCACGGGCCGCACCACCAGGTCCACCCCGACCGAGTCGACGACCACGCACCGGACCAGGTCACCGACCGCGAGGCCGGCCCCGTCGGTGAGCACGCACTCGCCGTCCACCTCGGGCGCCTGGTGCGCCGCCCGGCCCGCGCAGTCGGACTCGTCGCCGGCCGGCCGCTCCACCAGCACGTCCACCGTCTCGCCGATCCGGTCCTCGGCCCGCTGCGCGGTCAGCTCCTCGACCAGCGCGGAGATCGCCCCCACCCGCTCGGCGACGGTGTCGGCGTCCACCTTGCCCGGCAGCGTCTCCGCCTCGGTGCCGTCCTCGTCGGAGTAGCCGAAGACGCCGACGGCGTCCAGCCGCGCCGCGTTCAGGAACCGGGTCAGCTCGGCGACGTCGGCCTCGGTCTCCCCGGGGAAGCCGACGATCACGTTGGTCCGGATGCCGGCCGCGGGCGCCAGGTCGCGGATGCGGCCGATCAGGTCCAGGAACGACTCGGTCGACCCGAACCGGCGCATCCGGCGCAGCACCGGCTCGCTGGAGTGCTGGAACGACAGGTCGAAGTAGTCGGCGACGCCGGGCGTGGTGGCGATCGCGCGCACCAGGCCGGGCCGGGTCTCCGCCGGCTGGAGGTAGGACACCCGGACCCGGTCCACACCGGGCACGGCCGCCAGCCGGGGCAGCAGCGCGGCGAGCGCGTCCTGTCCGCCGGACAGGTCCTTGCCGTAGGAGGTCGAGTTCTCGCTGACCAGGTACAACTCCCGCACGCCACGCTCGGCCAGCCAGGCGGCCTCGCCGACCAACTCG
>DATEPR010000645.1:0-4004 GCA_035273045.1 Pseudonocardiaceae bacterium
GTCGCGCACCCGCACGCCGGGCAGCGCCGCCAACCCGTCCCGTGCCCGGCCGGCCAGCCGGCCGATCCGCTCGGCGATCGCGTCCACGCCCAGCCACAGCGCGTACTCGGCGGCCGCGATCAGCCCGAGCCGGGCGGCGACGTCGTACTCGAAGGTCTCGTAGCGGCGGGCGTCGGCGCGCAGGTCGTACCGGTCCGGCGCCACCCACTCGGCGGCGACGTGGTCGATCAGCCTGGGCCACAACCGTTCCGCGACGCTTCTGCGGACCATCAGGAAACCGGTGCCGCGCGGCCCGCGCAACCACTTGCGGCCGGTGCCGGTGAGCATGTCCACGCCGAGCGCACCGGCCCGCACGGGGAGTTGGCCGACCGACTGGCAGGCGTCCAGCAGCACCAGCGCACCGGCGTCGTGGGCGGCCTCGGTGGCCTCGCGGACCGGGTTGACCAGGCCGCCGTTGGTCGGCACGTGCACCAGGGACAGCAGCTTCACCCGCTCGTCCAGCATGTCCCGCAGCGCGGCCACGTCCAGCGCGCCGGTCTCGTCCGACGGCACCGCCTCCACCGTGGCGCCGGTGGCCTCGGCCCGGCGCAGCAGCGCGACCGCGTTGGTGGCGTACTCGACCTGGCCGATCAGCACCCGGTCGCCCTCGGCCAGCGGCACCGAGTCCATCACCGCCAGCCAGGACCGGCTGGCGCTGTCGGTGAAGCCCACCTCGTCCGGCGCGCAGTCCAGCAGGTCGGCGAACACCCGGTAGCCGCGTTCCAGGTCGTCCGCCCGCTCGTGCGCGGCGAGGTAGCCGCCGATCTCGGCCTCCCGGCGCAGGTGCCCGAGCACCGTGTCCAGGACCGGCGTGGGCGGCAGGGACGACCCAGCGCTGTCCAGGAAGGCGTGGCCCTGGCAACCGGGGGTGTCCGCGCGGACCGCGGCGAGGTCGATCACCGCGGTGTCCACTGCGCGAGATTCCACCATGGCCCCCACGTGACGCCCTGCGACGCGCTGTCGGTCACCGGAGCGTACCCGGTCCAGTTGTTGCGCATGACGTACGTGTGATCGAGGAAACCCAGGCACACCATGGTCGGCGCGGCCAGGTACGCCTTCTGGAACTGCCGGTACGCGACCGCGCGCTGGGCCGGGTCGAGCGTGTGGCGGCCGGTGTTCAGCGCGGACGTGATCGCGCTGTCCGCGCCGGCCATCGCCGTGGACAGCAACGGGTACAGGTCCAGGTCGGGGTCGAACGGGTTGCCGGTGCCGATCAGCGTGGCGTCGGTGGCCATGTGCGCGGCCAGTTCGGCGGGCGGCACGGCGGTCGGCGTCACCGTGACGCCGACGGCCTTGGCGTCGGCCACGAACGCGGCGGCGAGCGCGGCGTCCACGGTGTCACCCGCCGGGTAGGCCAGGGTGAACGCGGCCGGCACGCCGTGTTTCGCCCGGCCACCACTGGTGTTGGCCACCCAACCGCCGGCCAGCAGTTCGGTGCGGGCCTGCTCCTGGTTGACCTTGAACGTCGCCGACGGTTCGACGAACTCCGGCAGCACGGCGGGCATCGGCGTGGCGGCGGGCGAGCCGGCGCCCTTCAGCGGGCCGGACACCAGCGCCCGCCGGTCGACGGCCTCGTTGAGCGCCAACCGGATCGCCGGATCGCCGGTCACCTTCCCCTTCGCCGGTAAGGCGATCGCCCGCAGGTCGGCGCTGTGGTCGGTGAGCACCGTGAAGGCGTTGGACCGCAGGAAACCGGCCGCCTGCGCCGGGGACACGGCGGCACCGTCGAGTTTGCCGGCGTGGAGTTTCGTCACCCGCTCCTGGTCGCCCGGCACGAACAGGACGGTGACCTTCTTCACCTTCGGTGGCCCGCCGAGCGCCGTCGGGTAGCGCGGATTCGCCGCGAGCACGAGACGATCGCCCTTGGTCCAGGACACCAGCGTGTACGGACCTGTCCCGACCGGTTTCGTGTTCATCGGCAGTTTCGTCACCGGCTCGGGAGTGGCCAGCGCGGCTGCCGGCACGATGCCGAGCACCAGCTTGTCCGGGAACGGCGCGTACGGGTACGCCAGGCCGAACCGGACCGTCGAGTCGTTCACCTCGGTGACGGACGTGAGCATCGAGTACGCCGGCCGCAGCGGCGACGCGAACCGGGGGTCGAGCAGGGCACGGTAGGTGGCGACGACGTCGGTCACCGCGAACGGGGTGCCGTCGCTGAACTTGACGCCGCCGCGCACGGTCACCGTCCACGACCGACCGTCGGCCGACGGCACCGGCAGGGCCTTGGCCAGTGCCGGGCGGAGCGTGCCGTCGGCCTGGTACTCGTACAGCCCGTCGAAGACCTTGGCGGCGCCGTTGGGGGCGTAGCCGTCCAGCGGGTTGAGGCTGGCCGGTTCCACCGGTTCGGCCAGCACCATCGCGGTGTTGTCCGGCCGGCCGGACGCGCTCGGCGTCGGCGTGCCGGTGCAGGCAGCGGCGACCGCGAGTACCGGGATGATGGACAGCAGCAACCGTCGGCGCACGGGTTCCGACAGTAGTCGGTGCGCCGGCGACCACCGGTGAGAACGGAGTGGAGGACGTGCGGATCGCGCTGTGTCAGGTCACGTCGACGCCGGACCCCAGGGCCAACCTGGAGCTCGTCCGCGAGTGCGCGCAACGGGCGGCCGAGCGGGGCGCCGAGGTGGCCGTGTTCCCCGAGGCGACGATGGCCTGTTTCGGCGTGCCACTGGGTCCGGTCGCCGAACCGCTGGACGGGCCGTGGGCCACGGCGGTGGCCGAGGTCGCCGACCGGACCGGCCTGCTGGTCGCGGCCGGCATGTTCACCCCGGCCGGCGACGGCCGCGTACACAACACGCTGCTGCTGACCGGCGGCGGCCGGCACGTCGGCTACCGCAAGATCCACCTGTTCGACGCGTTCGGCTTCGCCGAGTCGGCCACCGTGGCGCCGGGCGACGACCTGGTGGTGGTGCCGGCCGGCGACGTGACGCTCGGCCTGGCGACCTGCTACGACGTGCGGTTCCCGGAGCTGTTCCGCGCGCTGGCCGACCGGGGCGCGGACGTGCTGCTGCTGCCGGCGTCCTGGGGTGCCGGGCCGGGCAAGCGGGAGCAGTGGGAGCTGCTGGTGCGGGCCAGGGCGCTGGACAGCACGTCGTGGGTGGTCGCCTGCGGCCAGGCCGACCCGGTGGCCAGCGGCCTCACGCCGTCACCGAAGGCGCCCACCGGGATCGGCCACAGCCTGGTGGCCGACCCCTACGGCCGCGTCACCGGCTCGCTGGACGCCGGCCCCGGCCTGCTCGTCGTGGACGTGGACCGCTCGCTGGTGGAGGCGGCCCGCAAGGAGATCCCCGTCCTGGCCAACCGCCGCCTGTGACTCACTCCAGGTCCATGCCCAGGTCCAGGGCCACCACGGAATGGGTCAGGGCGCCGACCGACAGGTAGTCGACGCCGGTCTCGGCGTACGCCCTGGCCCGGTCCAGGGTCAGGCCGCCGGACGCCTCCAGCCGGGTGGCCACGCCCGCCGCGTCCCGCCGCCGGACCGCCTCGGCGCACTGCTCCGGCGTGAAGTTGTCCAGCAGCACCTCGTCCGCCGCCATGGCCAGCACGGCGTCGAGCTGGTCGATGCCGTCCACCTCGACCTCGCACGGCAGGTGCGGCGCCCGCTCCCGGACCGCGGCCAGCGCGGCGGCCACCGAACCGGCGGCCACCACGTGGTTGTCCTTGATCAGCACGGCGTCGCCGAGGCCGAGCCGGTGGTTGACGCCGCCACCCTGGCGCACCGCGTACTTCTGCACCAGCCGCAGGCCGGGCAGGGTCTTGCGGGTGTCCCTGATGGCACAGCCGGTCCCGGCCACCTCGGCCACCCAGGCGGCCGTCGCCGTGGCCACGCCGGACAGGTGGCACAGCAGGTTGAGCGCGGTCCGCTCGGCGGTCAGCAGGTCGCGCACCCGGCCGCGGACCACCAGCGCTGGAGTACCGGCGGGCAGTGCGGTGCCGTCCGGCACCTGGTCCACGACGTCGTAGTCGCC
>DATEPR010000646.1:0-5304 GCA_035273045.1 Pseudonocardiaceae bacterium
CGACGGCGAGCGTGTCGTTGGCGGCGACCACGGCGGTCGCGTCGGTGTCGGCGAGCAGTTCCGTCATGCACCGCCGGCCCTCGGCCTCGGCGAACGCGCGAGCGAAAACCACCCGCTCCGGCGGCAGCGGCAGGCCGTGCCGGCGCAGGCCCGCGGTGATCGCCTTGTACCTGGACCGGCCGGTGCTCAGCGTGCGCGGGCCGGCGATGGTGGCGATGCGGGTGTGGCCCAGCGCCACCAGGTGGTCGACGACCGCGTTGATCCCGGCGTTGTCGTCCGGGCTGACCGACGACACGTCCGGCCCGGACGCCGTCCGGTTGACCGTGACCACCGGGATCCGGTCCCTGGTCAGCGCGGCCAGGGTCTCGTCGTTGCGGTGCGCGGTGAGCAGGATGAACCCGTCCACGTTGCGCGCCCGCATGGCCCGCAGCACCCGGCGCTCCCGCTCGGCGTCGTTGTCCGTGTTCGCGATCAGCGCGGTGAAGTCGCGCTCCGCCAGGGTGTCCTCGATTCCCCGGACGATCGGCGGGAACAGCGGGTTGGTCAGGTCGGGGATCAGCACCGCGGCGGTGGCGGTGCGCCCGGTACGCAGCGTGCGGGCCGTGAGGTCGGGCTCGTAGCCCAGTTCCAGCGCGGCCGCGACCACGCGGCGCGCCGTCTCGGCGTTCACCTGGTGACGGGTGGCCTCGCTCAGGGCACGGGAGGCAGTCGCGGGATGCACGCCGGCGTGCGCGGCCACATCGCGCAGCGTGACCTTCAACTGCTGCATGCGCGAAGGATATCCGACTGTGACGAACTGGTCGGGGCATTGACTCGTGACGGTTCCACCATGCAGAGTGCACTCGATTGCAGTCTTCGCGTGCTCGTGGAGGTGGAGCGGTGGACGAACGACTCGCGTCGGCGATCGCCCACTGGGCGCCTCGGTTCACCACGAATGGCGTGACCGCAGGTGATTTTGACCGCATCACGAGCTCGATCGACCGCTGGAGCCAGTGGTGCCAAGCGTGGTCCGCCGTCGCCGCGGAGCATGAGGCGCTCGGTGACGAGGCTGTGGACAACAAACGAATGCGGTCGGCGGGCGCGCACTACGCCCAGGCGGCCACCTACTACCACTTCGCGAAGTTCGTCTTCGTGCAGGACCTGGACCAGATGCGGCAGGCCCACGCCTCCGCGGTGCGCTGCCTGATGCGGGCCCTGCCGCATCTCGACCCGCCGGGCGAGCGGGTGGAGATCCCGTTCGAGTCCAGCCACATCGTCGGCGTACTCCGGCTGCCGGCCGGACCCGGGCCGCACCCGGCCGTCGTGCTCATCCCCGGGCTGGACTCCACCAAGGAGGAGTTCCGCTCCACCGAGGAGTTGTTCCTGCAACGCGGCCTGGCCACGCTCTCCATCGACGGCCCCGGCCAGGGTGAGGCCGAGTACGACCTGCCGATCCGCGGCGACTGGGAGGTGCCCGGCGCCGCCGTCCTGGACTGGATCGGCGGCCGGCCGGAGCTCGCGGCCGACCGGGTCGCCATCTGGGGCGTGAGCCTCGGCGGCTACTACGCGCCGCGGGTCGCCAGCGGCGACAGCCGGGTGAAGGCGTGTGTCGCGCTGTGCGGCCCGTACAACTTCGGCGAAGTGTGGACCGGACTGCCCGAACTGACCAGGGAGACGTTCCGGGTGCGCAGCCGGTCCGCCACCGACGACGACGCCCGCCGTGCCGCGCTGGCACTGACCATGGCCGGCCGGACCGAGCGGATCACCTGCCCGCTGCTGGTCGTCGCCGGCAAGCGGGACCGGCTGATCCCGTGGCAGGACGCCAAGCGGCTGGCCGACGAGGTGGCGGGCGCCCGACTGCTCGCGATCGACATCGGCAACCACGGCTGCGCCAACGTCGCGCCGATGCACCGGTACCGCACCGCCGACTGGGTGGCGGAGCAACTCGCCTGACCGGCACGACACAGATTCTGGCGAAGGGATTCGACGATGGCCTATCAGGGTGGCAAGCGGCCACGCATCGGCTGGATCGGTGCCGGCCGGATGGGGCTGCAACTGGCCGGTCGCCTGGTCGACGCCGGTCACGACGTGGCCATCTTCAACCGCACCAAGTCGAAGGCCGAACCGGTCGTGGCGAAGGGCGCCGTCGCGGTGGACGTCCCGGCCGACCTGGCCGACCGGGACGTGGTGTTCAGCATCGTGTCCGCGTCGGCCGACCTGCTGGAAGTGGTGAACGGCCGCGACGGCCTCCTGACCAACCCGACGGCGGCGCCCGGCCTGCTGGTGGACTGCTCGACCGTGTCGCCCGAGGCGTCCGCCGAGGTGCGCGAGTCGGCGGCCAAGCGGGACACCGACTACCTGGCGGCACCGGTCAGCGGCAACCCGAAGGTCGTCGCGGCCGGCAAGCTGACGCTGGCCGTGTCCGGTCCCGAGGCGACGTTCCACGCGGCCAAGCCGCTGCTGGACCTGCTCGGCCGCCAGGTGACCTACGTGGGCGCCGACGAGGTGGCCCGCCTGGTGAAGATCTGCCACAACGTGTTCCTCGGCGTCGTCACCCAGTCACTGGCCGAGATCACCCTGCTCGCCGAGAAGGGTGGTGCGTCCCGGGCGGCGTTCCTGGAGTTCCTGAACAACTCCGTCATGGGGTCGACGTTCACCCGGTACAAGTCGCCCGCGTTCGTGAACCTCGACTTCGCGCCGACGTTCACCATGCCGTTGCTGCTCAAGGACTTCGACCTGGGCATGGCCGCCGCTCACGACCTTGAGGTGCCCATGCCGGTGGCCGCGGTCACCGCGTCGCTGGTCGCGTCCGCGCTGGGCGCCGGCCACCGCACCGAGGACTTCGCCACGCTGCTGCTGGAACAGGCCCGCCGCTCCGGCGTGGAGCTGACGTCGGAGAACGTCGCCGTGGACGACGGGTTGGCCCCGGCATGACCGCCGGCAACGAGGCCCGCCCGCTGCCCGCACCCGGACACGGCGGCGTCGACTTCGAACAGCGCGTCGACTTCGACCGGCTGCGCCAGTACCGGCTGGCCAGGGCGAGGGCCGCGCTGGAGTCCAGCGAGTGCGGCGCGTTCCTGCTGTTCGACTTCTACAACATCCGCTACACCACGCAGACCTGGATCGGCGGCGCGCTGGGCGACAAGATGACGCGCTACGCCCTGCTGATGCGCGGCGCGGAGCCGATGCTGTGGGACTTCGGGTCCGCCGCCAAGCACCACCAGCTCTACTCGCCGTGGCTGGCACCGGAGAACTGCCGGGCCGGAATGCTGGGCCTGCGTGGCGCCATCGCCCCGACGGCCGGGCTGATGGCTTCGGCGGTCGAGCAGATCCACGGCCTGCTGCGCGACCACGGCCTGGACGGCCAGCCGCTCGGCGTGGACATCGTGGAACCGCCGTTCCTGTTCGAACTCCAACGCGCCGGCCTGACCGTGCTGGACGCCCAGCAGCTGATGCTGGACGCCAGGCAGATCAAGTCGGCCGACGAGATCATGCTGCTCACCCAGGCGGCGGCCATGGTGGACGGTGTCTACCAGGACATCGTCGACGCGCTCAAACCGGGCGTGCGGGAGAACGAGATCGTCGCGCTGGCCAACAAGCGGCTCTACGAGATGGGCTCCGACCAGGTCGAGGCGATCAACGCCGTGTCAGGGGAACGGTGCAACCCGCACCCGCACAACTTCTCCGACCGCCTGATCCGGCCCGGCGACCAGGCCTTCTTCGACATCATCCAGAGCTACAACGGCTACCGCACCTGCTACTACCGCACCTTCAGCGTCGGCAGCGCCACACCGCCCCAGCGGGACGCCTACACGAAGGCACGCGAGTGGATGGACGCATCGATCGAGACGGTGAAACCCGGCGTCACCACCGACCGGGTCGCCGCGGTGTGGCCGAAGGCGACCGAGTTCGGTTTCGCCGACGAGATGGCGGCGTTCGGCCTCCAGTTCGGCCACGGCCTGGGGTTGGGCCTGCACGAGCGGCCGATCATCAGCCGGCTCAACAGCATGACCGAGCCGATCGAGATCCAACCCGGCATGGTGTTCGCGCTGGAGACCTACTGCCCGGCGTCGGACGGCTTCTCCGCGGCCAGGATCGAGGAGGAGGTCGTGGTCACCGAAACCGGCCCGCGCGTCATCACCAAGTTCCCCGCCGACGACCTGTTCATCGCCAACGCGTACTAAAGAGACCGACATCGACCGGCTGATCGGAAATCTGACGACGGACCGCACGTCGGCGGCAAGTCGGGTGCCGGCGGCGGACGGGCGGCGCTTCGAGGTGCTCAACCCATCGTAGTACGGACGGGTGAACTGCCAGGGAACCGGCGGCTCACCGAGGTTGGATGCCTGACCATCGTGAGACGTGCGGAGACTCCTCGGCCGGTTGGTCCTCATCGCCGTCGTCGTGTTCGGCGTCTGGTATGTCGTCGGCCACTACGTCGGCACCACCCGGTTCGGCTGCTCGGCGTCCGGCGCGGTCGCGCACGCCGACACGAACGGCTGCCCCGCCAGCATCCAGCAAGCCGCCGCCGACCCACAGTGGGCCGCGGCCAGGCTGGCCACGATCCCGCGCACCGGCACGGCGACGACCGGCTTGTATTACGACCCGGACGGCCATGAAACCCGGTTCTCCAGCGGCGAAGACACCGGCGCGGACCGGGTGAACCAAGTCCTCCACCAGGTCGGAGTGCGGTTCCCCGGCGGTGGTGCCGTGCATCCGGCGAGTTCCCATGTCGAGGCCAAGACTGCCGCACGCATGCGCGACGAGAATGTCAACTACGGCGTCTTGGTGATCAACAATCCGGGCGGAGTGTGCACCGGCAACTACGGATGCCAACAGGTGTTGGATACCATCCTGCCCGCCGGGGCTACGCTCGTGGCGTGGTCGCCACCGACGATCCGCGACGGAAAACCTGACGAGTTCACCGGGAGGCCTGGCCAATGACGGGACACATCGTCACCGGCCACCACAACGGCGCTACTTTCCCGTACGTGGTGGCCACTCACCCGGGCCAATACGGCACCCTCGTGCGGGACCTGTTGCGGTCTCCCTTTCCTGATTACCCGCAAGTGCATGCCAGCACGTTCTTCTACGTCACGGACCACCCAATCTGGAACGGCCAGTGGCCTGTCCGGTGGATGCGGGTCGGGTTTCACCACGGGTTCGGCGGAGCCCTGTTCGTGGATGAGACCGGACCGGACCGTCACGATTGGAGCTGGACCGCACTGGCCGCCGAACCCGTGGCGAATCCCCCGACCGTGTATTTCGACCAGGATGGCGACGTGGCGTTTCCGGCCCGAGCGGTGATGCCGATCGATCAGCTTC
>DATEPR010000647.1:0-19100 GCA_035273045.1 Pseudonocardiaceae bacterium
CACACCGGCCGCAGCGCCGCCACCGCGGCCGCCGCCCGCTCCGGTTCGACAGTGCCGTACAGCACCCCGGTGCCCGCCGAACCGCGCACCGCGACACCCGCGTCCGCCGCGGCGGCCAGCACGTCCGGGACCGCGGACAGCACACAGGTCAACTTCAACGCCACACCACCGGCCGGCCACGGATACGTCGAACCCCACGGCGGACCGTCCGCTGACTGTTCGGCACCGGCGCCGAGCAGCCCGGCCACCGTGTCCGCCCGGTGGTCCACACCGGTCGGGGTGCCCTCCACCAGCACCGCCACCGTGGTCGGCCCGCCCACCGGCCGGTCCACCTCCAGCGCGGCCGGCACCATCTTCGCCGTCAGCACCGACCGCAGCACGGTGCCGAGATCACCGTCCACCCGCGCGGACACCCACCGGCCGGCCGGCGGCACCGGGTGCAGCCGGAACACCGCCTCGGTGATCAGGCCGAGCGTGCCGAACGAACCGGTGAGCAGCTTGCCCAGGTCGTAGCCGGCGACGTTCTTCACCACCTTGCCGCCCGCCTTGGCCACCTCGCCGTCGGCGCGCACCATGGTCACGCCGATCAGCAGGTCGCGGACGGTGCCGGTGGCCATCCGGCGCGGCCCGCTGGGCGACGCCGCGATCACGCCGCCCACGGTCGAGCCGGGCACGGTCTCGTCCAGGGCCAGCCGCTGCCGGGTCGCCGCGAGGTGCTTCTGCAGGTCGGCCAGCCGCACCCCGGCCTGGGCCACCACCACCAGGTCGCCCGCCGCGTGCTCGACGACGTGGTTCAGGTGCCCGGTGTCGACCACCACGTCCACCCTGGCCGGTGGCGCGCCCCAGGTCAGCTTCGTGCCACCACCCCTGGCCACCACGGCCAGCCCGTGCTCGGCGCAGGCGCGCATCAGCGCCGCTGCCTCGTCCGCCGTCGCGGGTGCCGCCACCCACGTCGGCCGCACGCCGGCCACCGCGTCCGCGTCGGTCGCCTCGCGCAGGTCCGGGCTGGCCCCCACCAGGTCGTCGGAAGCCGCCATCAGAAGACGTCCGCCAGTTCGTGGGCCGGCTGCGGCCCGCTGTGCTTGCCCGGCCGTTCCCCGCACAGCCGGGGCGTCGGGAACACCTTGCCCGGATTGGCGATGTGGTCCGGGTCGAACGCGCAGCGCACCAGTTGCATCGTGTCCAGGTCGGTCTCGGTGAACATCTTGGGCATGTGCTGGGCCTTGTCCATGCCGACGCCGTGCTCGCCGGTGATCGAGCCGCCGTAGTCGATGCACAGGTCGATGATCGCGCCGGACACCTCCTCGGCCCGCTCGCCCTGGCCCGGCTGCGACTCGTCGAACAGCACCAGCGGATGCAGGTTCCCGTCGCCGGCGTGGAAGACGTTGGCCACCCGCACCCCGGTCCGCTCGGACAGTTCGCCGATGGCGCGCAGCACGTCGGGCAGCGCCGTCCGCGGGATCACGCCGTCCTGCACGATGTAGTCCGGGCTGATCCGGCCCACCGCGGCGAACGCCGACTTGCGGCCACGCCAGATCAGCGCCCGTTCCTCGGCCTCGGCGGCGATGCGGATCTCGAAGGCACCATTGTCCCGGCACGCCCGTTCCACCGCGCGCAGTTCCTGCTCCACCTCGATCGCCGGCCCGTCCAGTTCGATGACCAGCACCGCGCCGGCACTCTCCGGATAGTGGCAGTGCACCGCCGCCTCGGCGGCCTCGATGGCCAGTGCGTCCATCATCTCGATGGCCGCGGGCACGATGCCGGCGCCGATGATCGCCGACGTGGCCGCCGCCGCGTCCGGCACGTTGTGGAAGCCCACCAGCAGGGTCCGCACGTCCTCCGGCAGCGGCACCAGCCGGACCGTCACCGACGTCGCCACGCCCAGCGTGCCCTCGGAGCCGACGACCACGCCGAGCAGGTCGTAGCCGGGTGCGTCCGGGGCGCGGGTGCCGAGCGTGACCGTGTCCCCGTCCGGGGTGACGAAGTCGACGGACAGTACGTGGTTGGTGGTGAAGCCGTACTTGAGGCAGTGCGCGCCACCGGAGTTCTCCGCGACGTTGCCGCCGATCGAGCAGATCTGCTGGCTGGACGGGTCGGGCGCGTAGTAGTGGCCGGTCGGCGACGCGGCCTTGGTCACCTGGAGGTTGAGCACGCCGGGATCGACGACGGCGCGCTGGTCCTCCGGCACGACCTCGCGCACCTCACGCAGCCGCGACATCACCAGCAGCACGCCGTCCGCCCTGGGCAGCGCACCACCGGACAGCCCGGTGCCCGAACCCCTGGCCACGAACGGAACTCCCTCGGCGGCGCAGGCCGCGACCGTGGCGCGGGCGTGCTCCGGACTGGCCGCCAGCACCACCAGGCCCGGGGTCACCCGATAGTGGGCCAGGCCGTCACACTCATAGGTGCGCAGTTCGGCGGGATCGGTGATCAGGGTGGCGTCGGGCACCGTCTCCCTGAGCCGGCGCTGGACAGCGTCGACGTTCCCGCGGGGCTGCGTTGACCGGGCGGTTGTCATGTGATACCTCCGTCACAGGCGACGGAACAGGTATTTTTCGCATCGCGACATTAACTTATCGAACAGTGGATAGCGTAGGCACGTGCCGCGTGCCGGTCAACAGCGTGGTCAGGGCTTGCGTGCGATCCCCGCGTACGCGATCGACTCGCCCGGATGGGCGAACACCGGATCGTCGGCCCGGGACACCGACTCCTCGGGATGCCAGGACGGCGTCCACGTCAGCCCCGGCTCCACCAGTTCGAAGTCGCCGAACAGCGCGGCGATCTCCTGGTGCGTCCGCCAGATCACCGGACTGCTCGACTGGTCGTACATCGCCTTCAGTTCCACCATCTGTTCCGCGATGGCCGGCGGCACGCCCTCGTTGGTGGCGTGCGAGATGGCCAGGTACGACCCGCTGGGCAGCAGTTCCCGGTAGCGGGCGACCACGTCGGCACCCATGTCCCTGCCGTGTTCGTCCAGTTGCTGCACGTGCAGGACCGCGATCATCAGCAGCCCCACCGGCTGGCTCAGGTCGATCAGCCCGGTGTCCAGCACCTGCTGCCACAGCCGGCCCGGCGCCCGCAGGTCGGCGTTGATCGCCGTGTGCCGGCGCGGATCACCCTGTTGTTCCAACAGGATCTGCGAATGCGCGACCGCGACCGGTTCGTTGTCCACATACACCACCCGCGCGGTGCCGGGCTCGTAGGCGTCGGCCACCGAGTGGGTGTGGTCCATCGTCGGCAGGCCGGCGCCCAGATCGACGAACTGGCGGACGCCCAGCCGCATCAGATGGCGGACCACCCGGAACAGGAACTGCCGGTTCGCCTTGGCGGCCGACACGGCCAGCGGGAACGCTTCCTTGACCTTGTCGCCGAATTCCCGGTCGATCGCCCAGTTCGCGTCGCCGCCCAGATAGTAGTCGTAAATCCGGGCGATGCTGGGCCGGTCGAGATTGACTCCTTCGGGAGGGAAGGAATCAGTGGTTTCGCTGCCGCGGGTCACGTCCATGCCGTCTGTCGTCCTGTCGCTCGCCGTGGGTCGGGCAGCACCATTCAACACCGTTCCGGCCGGCGATCGATGCCGTGTCACCCGCTTGCGAATCCGGTCCGGAGTTTGCGCAGGAACACGTTCGTGTGGTCCCGGTCCAGTGCCGCGCCGTGCACCTCGTCCCATGCCTGCGCCGCCTTGGCCAGATGCCGCGCCGCCTTCAGATAGTGCGCGCCCGCGACATGTTCCACGTACACGAAACTGTCCTTCGGATCGGGCAGCCGCAGGATCGAGAAATCACCGTACAGATGGGCGATGCCGGTGGTCGCCGGCAGCAGTTGGATGCTGGTGCGCTCGTCCGCGATCCGCGTGTCGCCCGGATCGTTGATGGTCAGCAGGTAGTCGATCTCGTCGCACACCACGCCGGAGCCGAACGCCTGCCCCGCGCGGTGCAGCGCCTCCTCGGCGATCACGCAGGCGTAGCGGCGCAGTCCCGGCCGGCGGAACAGGTCCCGCCTGGCCCGTCGGCTGCGGATCAGCGGCGCCACGTCGACCGAACCGGCCGTGGCGAACTGACGCAGCATGAAGTGTTCCGACTGGAGTGGACCGGGCAGCCGCAACTCGTGCCAGCTCAGGATCTCCACCGCGTCCGGCTCGTGGTCCAGATACCTGCGGGCGTAGTCGGGCACCGTCGCCCGCTGCCCGGAGAACGGGACGCCCACGGCGTTCCATCTGGCCAGGTTGCGCATCTGGATGGCCGTTTCAGGTGGTACGTCGAGGCTGATGATGATGCGTTCCGCGGTCTCCGGCTCGATCTTGACCTGACCGGACTCGATCTTGTTGATGTTGCCCTGGCTGTAACCGATCAGCCGGCCCAGTTCCTGTTGGGTCATCCGCCGCCCGGACTCCGTGCGCGCCGCGAGCCTGGCCTGCTTGATCAGCGCGGCGAGTTCCCGCCGTTCCCTGCCACCATCAGGGTGCACGAATGCTCCACTCCACTTCCGCGACCGGCGACCGAAACCAGTTCGGCCGCCGTGGCCACGTCAGTGTAGTGTTCTCCGTGCCGGCAACCCGGAATGACCGGCCTCAGCGGTGGAAGTGTCCCGCCGAGGTGGCGGCGAGGAAGCCGTGCCATTCGGATCTACCGAAGGCCAAAATCGGCCGTGGCGCGGAATCCGCCGAGTCGCGCACGCCGACGCCGTCACCGAACGCGACATTGACCTCGACGCAGTTGCCCCCGTCCGGTCCGCACCAGGATGAACGCTGCCAGCCGCTGATTCCGTCGGACCGAGTGGATGAGTCCATCACGCCCCCATTGATCGAGGATATGGCAGTATTAATCGTGGCCCGGTATTAATCGTGGGGCAACCAGCCCAACCCGCATGGCCCAGCATTTCACCGCCCTGGTGCCGTGGTGGTTACCATGCGTCATGGCGCGTCGGCGCCGGCAGGAGGCGATCGCGATGCGGCTGGCGGGCCGGGCACTGCGCCTGACGGTGTTCCTCGACGAGGACGTCACCTGGCACCACAAGCCGCTGTACCACGAGATCGTGCACCGCGCGCACCAGGCCGGACTGGCCGGCGCGACCGTGTTGCGCGGCGTCGAGGGATTCGGCGCCGGGTCGACCATCCACACCAGCCGGTTGCTGTCCCTGGCCGAGAACCTGGCCGCCGTCGTCATCATCGTGGACGCCGAGGAACGCGTCCGCGCCTTCCTGCCGCAACTGGACGAACTCGTCGAGGAGGGCATGGTCATCCTCGACGAGGTCGAGGTGATCCGCTACGTCGGGCGCCAGCACGGCGGCTGACCGCTGCGGCAACGCCGGAGATGCCGCGCGGCGTGGCACTGCGCCACCATCGAGCGCGGCAGGCGCCGGGGCGGGCGCCTCACGGGGAACGTCCGGCAGGTGCGCGATGACGTTGAGCAAGGACGAGTGGGACGCACTCGCCACCATCCAGCAGTCACTCGAACTCGACGACCCACGGCTGGCCAGGAAGATGCGCCGGATGGCCGGCGGGCCGCTGACCGATCCGGTCGACTCGGCATGGTGGACCGTGGCGTCGATGCTGGTCGGGCTGAGCATGGTGGCGCTCGGCGCCGCGCTCGGCGTCCCGGCACTGGCCGCGCCCGGCCTGGTGATCGCGGTCGGCGCACCGGTGGTGATCACGGCGGTGATCATCCGGCGCCGCCGCGGACTGGGGCGCGGATTGTGGCGGGCGTTGTGGCGGCGCCGGCGTTGACGGGCCGCGAGGGCGGCTGGCGTTGAGGTGCCGTCGGTGCTGGCCGCGCGGTCGTCGGTGCGGTGGGTTGCGGTGTTGCGTGGCCGGCGCGGCCGGCGTTGACAGGTCGCCGGGGGTGCCCGGATCATCGGCCGGGTGAGCACCCCGCCCCTGACCGGGGTCACCGTGGTCAGCCTGGAGCAGGCCGTCGCCGCTCCCTTCGCCACCCGCCAGCTCGCCGACCTCGGTGCCCGGGTGATCAAGGTGGAACGGCCGGACGGCGGCGACTTCGCCCGCCACTACGACCGTTCCGTGCGCGGCCAGGCCAGCTACTTCGTGTGGCTCAACCGGTCCAAGGAGTCCCTCACCCTGAACCTCAAGTCCGCCGCCGGCCGCGAGATCCTGGCCGAACTGCTGACCGGCGCCGACGTGCTGGTGCAGAACCTGGCCCCGGGCGCCGCCGCCCGGCTCGGCCTGGACGCCGAGTCGCTGCGCCGCCGCCATCCGCGGCTCATCACCTGCGTGATCACCGGCTACGGGCCGGACGGGCCGTGGGCCGACCGCAAGGCGTACGACCTGCTGGTGCAGGCCGAGGCCGGGCTGGTCGCGCTGACCGGCAGCGCCGCCCAGGCCGCCAAGGCCGGCATCTCGGTGGCCGACATCGCCGCCGGCATGTACGCCTACTCCGGCGTGCTCACCGCCCTGTACCGGCGGGCCGTCACCGGTGAGGCGTCCGCTGTGGACGTGTCCCTGTTCGAGGCGCTGGCCGAATGGCTGGGCGCGCCCGCCTACTACACCGAGTACGGCGGCCACCAGCCGGAGCGGACCGGCGCGGACCACGCCACGATCGCGCCGTACGGGCCGTACGACACCAAGACCGGCCCGGTCCTGCTGGGCATCCAGAACGACCGCGAGTGGCGGGCGTTCTGCCGGACCGTGCTCGGCGACCCGGCCGTCGCCGACGACGAGCGCTTCGCCACCAACCCGGCCCGCGTGGCGCACCGCGCCGAACTGCGCGAGATCATCGACGACCGGTTCGCCCAACTGGACCGGGACGCCGTGGTGGCGCTGCTGGACGACGCCGGCATCGCGAACGCGCGGCTGAACTCCGTCGCCGAGTTCCTGGCGCATCCGGTGCTGGCCGGCCGGAACCGGTGGCGTGACGTGGCCACGCCGGCCGGTCCGGTGCGGGCGCTGCTGCCGCCCGCCGGCCTGGCCGGTGTCGAGCCGGTGTTGCGCCCGGTGCCCGCGCTGGGCGAGCACACGGCCGGCATCCTGCGCGGGCTGGGCCGCACCGACGCCGACATCGCCGCGCTGCGCGCGGCCGGAGTGATCTGACCCCGGTCAGCGCACGGCGCGAATGGACTCCCGCAGCGACTTCATCGTCGCGGCGATGGCGGTTGGCTCGTAACCGCAGTGCGCCATGCAGTTCGCGCAGCGCGGGTCGCGGCCCCGGCCGTAGGCCTCCCAGTCGGTGGTGTCCAGCAGCTCCTGGTAGGACTTCGCGTAGCCGTCGCCCATCAGGTAGCACGGCTTCTGCCAGCCGTACAGCGAGTACGACGGGATTCCCCATGCGGTGCACGGAAAATCGATCTTGCCTTCGAGGAAGTCCAGGAACAGCGGCGAGTGGTTGATCCGCCACCGCCGGCGGCGGCCGTCGGCGAACGCCTTGCGGAACAGCTCGCGGGTTTCCTGCACGCCCAGGAAATGCTCCTGGTCAGGTGCCTTCTCGTAGGCGTACGCGGGGGACAGCATCATCCCGTCGACGTGGAGGTCGTTGTTCAGGAAGTCCAGTACCTCGATCACCGTCTGCGGGGTGTCGGTGTTGAAGAAAGTGGTGTTCGTGGTGACGCGGAAGCCGCGCTGCTGAGCCATTTTGATCGCGTCGACGGCCTGCGCGAACACGCCCTGCTTCGCCACCGACGCATCGTGCCGTTCGGCCAGCCCGTCGATGTGCACGGCGAACGACAGGTACGGCGACGGCGTCAACTTGTCGATCTTGCGCGGGATCAGCAGCGCGTTGGTGCACAGGTAGATGAACTTCTTGCGTTTCACCAGGCCGGCGACGATGTCCTCGACCTGCGGGTGCATCAGCGGTTCACCGCCGGCAAGGCACACCACCGGCGCGCCGCACTCGTCGACGGCCGCCAGGGCCTGCTCCACCGGCATCCGCTGTTTCAACACGCTGGCCGGATGCTGGATCTTGCCGCAGCCTTCGCAGGCCAGGTTGCAGGCGAACAGCGGTTCCAGTTCGAGTGTGATCGGGAACTTGTCTCGGCCGGCCAGCTTCTGTCGCAGGAGGTAGGCGCCGATCTTGATCGCCTGCCGCAGTGGAATGCTCATCCGACCGTCCCCTCTACTGTCGGTAAAGACCCACGCTCATTCCACTACGTTCGTTTTGCCCAAGCAACCAACTGTTCGGGTGGTTGGGCGTTTCCTACCGCCACGTAGGGTTACTCGGCCTGCTGGCAACACGTTGATCGCGTGGTCGCCGGTGGCCCACAAATACTGCACCGCGTAGGCTCGCCACGGCCGCCACGCCGCGGATCGTTCGCTCAGCGCGGCCGGTGTGGTGGGCAGCCCCAGGGCCTCGGCGGCATGGCGGATCCCCATGTCCGTCGGCACGAAGGCGTCCGGGTCACCGAGCCCGCGCATCGCGACCGTCTCGACCGTCCACGGGCCGACTCCCGGCAGCGCCGCCAGTTGCGCCCTGGCCCGCGCCCAGTCGTCGCCGACGCCCAGGTCGATCTCGCCGGCGGCCAGCGCGGCGAACAGCGCCATGAGGGTGCGCCGCCGGGTGGCCGGGAACGCCAGCGTGGCCGGGTCCACGGTGGTCAGGTCGGCCGGTGACGGGAACAGGTGGGTGAGCCCACCGGCCGGGTCGTCCACCGGCGTGCCGTGTGCGGCGACGAGCCGCCCGGCGTGGGTGCGGGCGGCCGCGGTGGACACCTGCTGGCCCAGCACGGCGCGCACGGTGAACTCCGCGGTGTCCACGGTCCGCGGCACGCGCCGGCCAGGTGCCTTGGCCACCAACGGTTCCAGCACCGGATCGTCGCTCAGCAACTCGTCGACGGCGACCGGGTCGGCGTCCAGGTCCAGTAGCCGGCGGCAGCGGTTGATCGCGATGGCGAGGTCGCGCAGGTCGGTCAGGGTGAGCTGGCAGCCGATGTGGTCGGCGAGCGGGCGCAGCGCCACGATGCCGTGGCCGTAGGGCAGGCGGAGGGTGCGGCGGTAGGCCCCGTCCCGCCACTCCTCGACGCCGGGCACGGCCGTGGCGACCAGGTGGCCGAACAGGTTGTCCGGGCAGAGCGGGGCGCGGAACGGGAGGCGCAGGCCGAGCACGCCCGGGGTGTCGGTGCGGTGGCTGTGGTTGGCGCGGCGGCGAAGGTCGGTGGGGGACAGGGCGAAGACCTCGCGCACGGTGTCGTTGAAGGCGCGGATGCTGGCGAAACCGGCGGCGAAGGCGACGTCGCCCATGGGGAGCGTGGTGGTCTCGATGAGGATGCGGGCCGTCTGGGCGCGCTGTGCCCGCGCCAGTGCCAGCGGTCCGGCGCCGAGTTCCGCCACGAGTTGCCGCTCGACCTGCCGGACGCTGTAGCCCAGCCGGTTGGCCAGCCCCGGCACCCCGTCGCGGTCGACGACGCCGTCCGCGATCAGCCGCATCGCGCGGCCGACGACGTCGGCGCGCTGGTTCCACAGTGGTGAGCCGGGGCTGGCGTCCGGGCGGCAGCGCTTGCAGGCGCGGAAGCCGGCCTGTTGCGCGGCGGCGGCGCTGGGGTAGAAGCGCATGTTGGCGACCTTGGGCGGGACCACCGGGCAACTCGGCCGGCAGTAGACGCGCGTGGTGACCACCGCGGTGTAGAACCACCCGTCGAACCGGTCGTCCTTGGACCGGACAGCCCGCACCCGCCAGTCGTTCTCGTCCTGCACGAGCCGACTCTAGGGCGATGTTCGGACGTGGTGTAGCGAGAAAACGACGTGATCCTCGAACGGGCCCGGCCTGGCGGAACCGCGTCCGCACTGGTCGCCGCTGGTGTACGTTCGGTTACGCGAGAGAAGTCTGACCATGATCCAACGGAGCGGCGGATGACCCGGTTGACGCTGACCATCGAGGCGGACGGGACCGACGCTCACCGGTTGGACCACCTGACCGGCACCCTCCGGTCCGACCTGATCGCCACCGGCCTGGTCACGGTCACCCGCCCGCATCCGACGCCGCCGCCCGCCACCCGCTCCGGCGCCGCGATGTCGCTCGGCGAGCTGATCGTCAGCGGCGTGCTCTCCACCGGCACGATGTCCGCGCTGGCCAGCGTGCTGATCGCGCACATCAGGCGGACCGGCGCGCGGTCGGTGACCGTGCGGCACGGCGAGGACGAGTTCCGCTTCACCGGACTGTCCGAGGACGCCCAGCGGGACCTGATCGACCGCCTCACCGCGAGCACCAACCGCGAAACCGACGACGAGAGCGCGCGGTAGCCGATGCCCGGCCGTTACGCGCTGCTGGTGGCGACCGCCCAGTACACCGATCCCCGGCTGCGCCGGTTGCGGGCCCCGGTCGGCGAGGCGCAGCACCTGCGCGAACTGCTGCTGGACACCGAGGTCGGCGGTTTCGACACGGTCGGCGTCGTGCTGGACGACTCCAAGGCCGAGATCGAGCGGCGGATCGAGGAACTGTTCGCCGGCCGAGGGCCGGACGACCTGGTCCTGCTGTACCTGTCCGGGCACGGCCTGAAGAACGACCACGACAAGCTGTTCTTCGCCGCCTGCAACACCGAACTGGACCGGCCGTACGCGACCGCGGTCGCCGCGAGCGCCGTGCAGGGCATGTTGGAGGAGTCGCAGGCCGGCAAGAAGGCCGTCCTGCTGGACTGCTGCTACAGCGGCGCCTTCTCCAACGGCCTGACGGCGCGCTCGTCCACGGCGATCGACTACGAGGCCCAACTGCTCGGCCGGGGCACCTACGTGATCACCGCGACCAGCGAGCTGGAATACGCCTACGAGGGCAACGAACTGGTGTGGGGCACGGCGGGCGACGGGCCGGCGTCGTCGGTGTTCACCGCCGCCGTGATCAAGGGCCTGGAGACAGGGCTGGCGGACGGCAACGACGACGGGCTGATCACCGCCGACGAGCTCTATTCCTACGTGTACGACCGGGTGCGCGAGGCGAACGTGCCGCAGACCCCGACCAGGCACGACCGGATCAAGGGCGACTTCCGGATCGCCACCACCCGCCGGTCGGCATGGCGCGACCGGACCGGCATCGGGTCGCCGACGCTGGGCACGCTGCTGTCGAAGGTGGTCGACTCGGACGCGCAGCGTTCGGACTCGCACGAGTCGCTGGCCACGCCGATCGGCAACGCCCACCAGCCGGGCGGGCGGGTGGAACCGGTGCGGCTGGAGCTGACCGGCCAGACCGGCCACCTGGTGGTGGTGGGCCGCCTGTTCTCCGGCAAGTCGACGTTGCTGCACACGCTGATCCTCGGGCTGGCCTACACCCGGTCACCGGAGGACGTGCAGTTCTACTGCCTGGACTGGGAGGGCCGGCTGGGCGTGCTGGCCAACCTGGCGCACGTGCGGGCCGTGGTCAACGACGACGAGCCGCAACTGGTCGACCGGGTGCTGGAACAGCTGCGCCGGGTGATCGCGGCCCGCCGCGCGATGTTCCGGCAGCAGCGGATCTTCTCCATGAACGACATCCGGCGGCGGCGCAGGCGCGGCGAGCTGCCCGGCGGTGAGTTCGCCGACGTGTTCCTGGTGGTGGACTGCTGGGAGGGCTTCGCGGCCCGCCAGTCGTTCGTCGACGAGGTCGTCCGGATCGCCAGTGTCGGCCTCGGGTTCGGCGTGCACGTCGTGGTCACCACCAGGCACTGGTCCGAGCTGCCCGACCAGATCGTGCGGCTCCTGCTGGGCCGGATCGAACTGCTGCTGGACGACCCGGCCGACTCGCGGGTCAACCCGGCGATGGCCGCGACGCTGCCCGAGGTCCCCGGGTGGGGCCTGTACGCCGGCCGCCGGTTCCAGGTGGCGCTGCCCAGGCAGGACGGCACGGAGAGCGGCTACGACCTGGTGTCGATGGTCGAGAGCATGGTGGACAGCAGCGCCGACGCCTGGCTGGGCTACTCGGCGCTCACCTCGGAGGACACCCAGGCGGACAACCTGTCGATCCTCCAGATGCTGGGCATTCCCGGTGATCCGGCCACGTTCGACGTGTGGGCGGCGTGGCGGGAGCGGCCGAGGGCGGACCGGTTCAAGGTGCCGATCGGCGTCGGCGACCGGAACCAGTTGGTCCAGTTGGACATCAAGGAAGCGGCCATGGGCGGCATGGGTCCGCACGGCCTGTGCGTCGGCGCCACCGGGTCGGGCAAGTCCGAGCTGCTGCGCACCCTGGTGCTGGCGCTCGCGCTGACCCACTCGCCGCAGACGCTGAACATGGTCCTGGTGGACTTCAAGGGCGGCGCCACGTTCCACAGCCTGGCCCGGCTGCCGCACGTCGTCGGCACGATCACCAATCTCGCCGAGGACCTGAGCCTGGTCGACCGCATGCACGACGCCCTGCTCGGCGAGTTGGCGCGGCGCAGGGAGATCCTGGCCGCCGCCGGGGTGAAGGAGCTCTGGGAGTACGAGACGCTGCGGCAGAGCCGCCCCGACCTGGAACCGCTGCCGGCGCTGTTCATCTGCATCGACGAGTTCTCCGAGATGCTGCTCGCGAAGCCCGACTTCCTGGACGTGTTCCTGCAGATCGGCCGGGCGGCCAGGTCCTACCAGGTGCACCTGCTGCTGGCGTCGCAGCGGCTGGAGGAGGGCAAGCTGCGCGGGCTGGACACGAGCCTGTCCTACCGGATCGGCCTGCGGACGTTCTCCGCCAGCGAGTCCAGGCTGGCGATCGGCGTGCCCGACGCCTACGAGTTGCCGGCGCGTCCCGGTTCCGCGCTGCTGGCCGTGCAGGGCGAGCAGCCGACCCGGTTCCGCTCGACGTACGTGTCCGGGCCGTACCGCGACGACCACCCGGAGGCGGACGGCCTGGTGCCGACCCTGCTCGACGTGCTCGTGGACCGGTTGGCCGAGCACGGTCTACCGGGGCGGCCGGTGTGGTTGCCGCCGCTGGACCGGCCGGTGCCGCTCGGCGGGCTGCTGCCGCCGCTGGTGGTCACCGCGGAACGGGGACTGACCGCGGCCGGTCCGGACACCGGTTCACTCACCGTCCCGATCGGCGTGGTGGACCGGCCGGCCGAGCAATCGCAGGACGCGCTGACCGTGGACCTGTCCGGCGGTTCCGGCCACGTGGCCGTGGTCGGCGGGCCGCAGTCGGGCAAGTCGACGCTGCTGCGCACGCTGATCATGGCCACGGCACTGACCCACACGCCGGCCGAGGTGCAGTTCTACTGCCTGGACTTCGGCGGCGGCCTGCTCACCGCGCTGGCCGGCCTGCCGCACGTCGGCGGCGTCGCGGGACGCCTGGAGGCCGAGAAGGTCCGCCGCACGGTGGCCGAACTGGAACTGATCGTGGACCGCAGGGAGCGCCGCTTCCTGGAACTGGGCATCGACACGATGGCCGCCTACCGCCTCCGGCGCCAGCACGACCTGTTCGACGACCCGCACGGCGACGTGTTCCTGGTGATCGACGGCTGGCAGACGGTCCGGCAGGAGTTCGAGACCGTGGACATGGCCGTGGTGCGGCTGGCCGGCCGCGGCCCGTCCTACGGCGTGCACGTCGTCGTCACCGCGAGCCGGTGGGCCGAGATCCGGCCGGCGCTGAAGGACCTGCTCCGCACCCGGCTGGAACTGCGGCTCGGCGAGCCGGCGGAGTCCGAAGTGCACAGAAGGATCGCGCGGAACGTGCCGGACGACCGGCCGGGCAGGGGCATCACCGCGGACGGCCACCACTTCCTGGCCGCGTTGCCGCGGATCGACGACGAGCCGGCCGGCGATCCCACGGCCGACCTGTTGGACCAACTGCGCCACACGGTGACGAACGTCGCGGCGAACTGGCACGGCCCGGTGGCGCCGCGGGTGCGGCTGCTGCCCGACCGACTGCCCTACGCGGACCTGCCGTTGGCGGAGGAAGTGCCCCGGCCGGGCCTGATCCCGGTCGGCGTCAACGAGGACGAACTCGCCACCGTCTTCATCGACTTCGACGCCGACCCGCATTTCGTGGCGTTCGCGGACACCGAGTCCGGCAAGACGAACCTGTTGCGCACCATCGTGCGCGGCATCACGACCCACTACCGGCCGACCAAGGCGCTCATCCTGCTGGTCGACTACCGGCGCACCATGCTCGACTTCGTCAACAGCGAGCACGTGCTCGGCTACGCGGCGTCCGGCGAACAGCTCACCGGCATCGTCAGGGACGTCCGCGGCGCGTTGGCCAAGCGGCTGCCCGGCCCGCACGTGACGCCGGATCAGTTGCGCGACAACTCCTGGTGGCGCGGACCGAAGCTGTTCGTCGTGGTGGACGACTACGATCTGGTGGTCACCGCGTCGGGCAACCCGCTGCAGCCGCTGTCCGAGTTCCTGGCCCAGGCCAAGGACATCGGCCTGCACATGATCGTGGCGCGGCGGACCGGCGGGGCCAGCCGGTCGACCTTCGACCCGATCATCGGCCGGATGAAGGAGATCGGCACACCCGGCTGGGTGGGCAACGGTTCCCGCGACGAGGGCGCGCTGTGGGGTGGTTCGGTCCGGCCGACCCCACAGCCACCCGGCAGGGGCGTGCTGGTGACCAGGAAACGCGCCCCGCAACAGGTCCAGCTCGCCTGGCTCGATCCGGAGGCGTAGCGGCTACTGCGTGCTGTACGCCGTGGGCCGCACGTAGAAGATGACGCGGTACCGCTTGTCCGCGGGCGGCCCCATCTCGGTGCCGTAGCGCCGGGCCAGTTCCACGAAGAACGCACCCTCCGGGTCGGGTTCGACGCGCTCGACGGTGCCCCGCACCTCCAGGTACCGGTACGGCTTGTCCGGGTCGGTCACGGACATCGCGACGGACGGGTTCTGCTCGGTGTTGCGGTGCTTCTGCCGCCTCGACGTGGTGGTGAACTTGAGGAACTCGCCGTCCCAGGCGTACCACATCGGGTTCACCTGGGCCGTGTTGTCCGGCCGGACCGTGGCGAGGTGACCGTACAGTGGGCGGTCGAGCAGGTCGATCAGGTCATCGGGGATCACTGCCATGCCCCAACAGTAGCCAACCGACCACGGAGGTGACGGCGTTGCGGATCACCAGGGTGGACGAGATCGGCACCGTCACGGGCGAGTCGTCGGCCAACCGGACCGGCCACCGGTTCGGCGTCTACGGCACCGACCTGGGCATACCGTGGGACAATGGCCAGGGCGAGGTGCTGGTGGCGTTCGGTGACAGCTACGGCGCCCGCTGGGCCGGCCACGGCACCCCGAAGGACGGCGCGGACTGGCGGTGCAACGTCCTCACCGTGTCCACCACCACCGACCTGGCCGGCGGCCTGGCCCTGGATCCGCTGGTGACCAGGCCGGACGGCACCGCGGACCAGTTCCTGCCCAGGGATCCGGCGGCCCGCAAGGAGAACACCGTCATCCCGACGACCGGGATCAACGCCGGCGGCGTGGACTACGTGCACTACATGTCGGTGCGGGACTGGGGCCGGCCGGGCCAGTGGCGCACGAACTACGCCGGCATCGCCGTGTCGGACGATCACGGCCGGTCCTGGCGCAAGCCGGACGCCGCCCGCTGGCCCAACCGGCGCCGCCGCGACCACCCGTTCCAGATGGGCGCCTTCGTGCCTGACGGCGACCACGTCTGCCTCGTCGGCACGCCCAACGGCCGGTTCGGTTCCGCGTCGCTGGCCAGGGTCGACCCGGCCCGGGTGTCCGATGTGGACGCATACGAGTACTGGACCGGTCGTCGCTGGGTGGCCGGTGACCCGTATGCCGCGACACCGGTGTTCGCCGGTCCGGTGGGCGAGTTGTCCGTGCGGCACAACAAGTTCAGCGATTCCTGGCTGGCGCTGTACCTGGACGAGGGCCGCGCCGCGATCGTGCTGCGCCAGGCCGCCGCGCTGACCGGACCGTGGAGCGAGCCGGTGACCGTGGTGTCCGGCGCCGACCACCCCGGACTGTACGGCGGTTACCTGCATCCCTGGGCGTGCGACGGCCGGGAGTTGTACTTCACGATGTCCCTGTGGGGTCCGTACCACGTCACGCTGATGCGGGCGATCCTGGACACCGAAGGGTGATGTCGCGTTTCCGCCAGGTTCGGTCGGTGGCCGGCGGCAGACTGAGCACATGACCTCCCGTGTGCACACCGTGGTCGACAGCCCGACCGGTCCGCTGACGCTGGTCGCCGAGGACGGCGTGCTGGCCGGCCTGTACATGGACCGGCAGCGGCACCGCCCGGACCCGGCGACGTTCGGCGTGCCCGACCCCACCCCGTTCGGCCAGGTGATCGAACAGCTCGCCGAGTACTTCGACGGCCACCGCCGCGAGTTCGACCTGCCGTTGGTCCTGCACGGCACCGACTTCCAGCGCACCGTGTGGCAGGCGCTGCGCACCATCCGGTACGGCGAGACGGTCAGCTACGGCCAACTCGCCGACCGGATCGGCAGGCCCACCGCGTCCCGGGCGGTCGGCCTGGCCAACGGGAAGAACCCGATCAGCATCATCATCCCGTGCCACCGGGTGGTCGGCGCGACCGGTGACCTGACCGGCTACGGTGGCGGCCTGGACCGCAAGCGCCAACTGCTCGCGCTGGAGACCGGCGTCCCGACCCAGCCGACACTCGCCTACTGATCACCGCAGGTCAGATCCTGGTCAGTTCCTGGACACGCCGGCGGAATGCGCGGTTTGGGGTGGCGGCCCACCGCACTGCCGGAGCCCGAACCGGGCTATGTTGGCGGCACCCGAACCGCTGACCACCAGGAGGGCACCATGCCGAGTCGCGACGCCACCACGCACTGGGAGGGCGATCTGCAGTCCGGCACCGGTCGCGTCACGCTCGACTCGTCCAACGCCGGCCAGTTCGACGTCTCCTTCCCGACGCGGGCAGGCAACCCCAACGGGCAGACCAGCCCCGAGGAGCTCATCGCCGCGGCGCATTCGGCCTGCCTGGCCATGAACCTGTCCGGGGTGCTCGCGTCGCACGAGCTGACCGCCGACTCGATCGACGTCAGCGCCGAGGTCACGCTCGGCCCGGCCAAGGGTGGCGGCTTCGAGATCAGCGGCATCGCGATCACCCTGCGGGCCAAGGTGCCCGGTGTCGGCGCGGACACGTTCGCCGATCTCGCCTCGACGGCGGAGCGCACCTGTCCGGTGAGCAAGGCGCTGGCCGGCACCACGATCACGTTGGACGCGGCACTGGAGTGACACCGCGGCGGATCAGCACCGCGCGTGGTGCAGCAGCACGACACCGTTGCCGAACACCTGGGTGTCGACCAGGCGCAGGTCGTTCGTCCCGGTCACCGGCTGGAACATCGGCTTGCCCTGTCCGATGAGGACCGGGTGCACGTAGACCCGGTACTCGTCGATCAGGTCGAGCTGCCGGAACGTGGTGGCCAGGTCGGACCCGCTCAGCACGAGGTCACCGCCCGGCTGGTCCTTCAGCGCCATGATCTCGTCGACGGCGACGTCCCGCATGATCGTGGTGTTCCAGCCGGCCGTCATCAGCGTCCGGGAGAACACGAATTTCGGCTTCTCCCGCCAGATGCCGGCGAACTCGGCCGTCGTCGGCGGGCAGTCCGGGTCGGCGTCGGCGGTCGGCCAGTAGTCGGCCATCAGCTGGTGTGTGACGCGGCCGCTGAGGAACGCGCCCGCCGGTCCGAGCGTGTCGTTCATGTGCTGGAGCAGCTCGGTGTCCACCCGGTGCCAGCTGATGTCGTGGTCCGGCCGCTCGATGAAGCCGTCCAGTGAGCCGCCGGAGTGGTAGATGAGCTTCCGCACCGTGTCGCCTCCGTTCGACGGAAGCGTCACCGTACACCTCCGCTAAGGTAGGACCATTCGATCCGGAGGTGTACATGGGTGTCTCGCTCACGCTGGCATGTTGGGACTACGACCGGACCCAGGCGCTCGCCGACGGCCGGGTGCGGCCCGAGGGCGTCGACCTGACCTACCTGACGCTGCCGGTGGAGGAGACGTTCTACCGGATGATGCGGTACCGCGAGTTCGACGTCGCGGAACTCTCGCTGTCCTCGTACGTGGTCAGCCTGTGCCACGACGCGCCGTTCGTGGCCATCCCGGTGTTCCCGTCCCGGTCGTTCCGGCACAACGGGATCTACGTCAACGCCGGCAGCGGCATCGAGCGGCCGGCTGACCTGGTGGGCAGGGTGGTCGGCGTCGCCGAGTACCAGCTCACCGCGAACGTGTGGATCAGGGGCATCCTGGACGAGCACCACGGCGTCCCGGTCGACTCGGTGCGCTACCGCACCGGAGGGCTGCACGAGCCGGGCCGGATCGAGAAGGCCGCCGTCGACCTGCCGCCCACCATCGACATCGCGCCGATCGAACCCGGCGCCACCCTGGCCGGCCTGCTGACCAGCGGCGACGTCGACGCCCTCTACACACCACGCAGCCCGCGCCCGTTCCTGGACCGCGACCCGCGCGTGCGCCGGCTGTTCGCCGATCCCAGGGCGGAGGAGGAGACGTACTACCGGGCCACCGGCATCTTCCCGATCATGCACGTCATCGCGTTGCGCAGGGACGTGTACGAGCAGCGGCCCTGGCTGGCCATGTCCCTCTACAAGGCGTTCACCGCGGCCAAGGCCGCCGCCACCGAACGGCTCGCCGAGACCGCGGCCCCGCTGTCCATGGTGCCGTGGAGCTACGCCGAGTTCGACCGGGTCCGTGACCTGATGGGCGACGACTTCTGGCCCTACGGCCTGCCGGCCAACGAGCACACGCTGGCCACGTTCCTGCGCTACTCGCACGCCCAGGGCCTGGCCGACCGGCTGCTGCGCCCGGACGAGCTGTTCGCCGAGGAAACCCTCGACTCGTTCCGGATCTGACCGCCGGGCTCACGGCTCGGGAACGACCACCACGTCGGCGCGTGCCTCCGTGCTGGCGACCACCTCGGCGTTGGGATCGTCGTTGCGCGACACCCACAGTTCCGCCTCCTCCGGCGTGCGCCCGTAGGACCGGTGCCGCAGCAGCAACCGCTGCCGGCGCACGGTGTCGTCCGGCCGCAGGAACCACACCTCGTCGAACAGCGCAGCCGTGCCGCGCCACGGGCCGTCGTCCAGCAGCAGGTAGTTGCCCTCGACGATGACCAGCGGCACGTCCCTGGGCACGGGCAACGAACCGGCGATCGGCTCCTCGATCTCGCGGTGGAACTCCGGGGCGTAGACGACGTCCTCGTCGGCGGCCCGCAGCCGGCGCAGCAGCGCCTGGAAGCCGGGTGCGTCGAACGTCGGCGGCGAACCCTTCCGGTCGGCCAGCCCGA
>DATEPR010000648.1:0-9240 GCA_035273045.1 Pseudonocardiaceae bacterium
CCGGTCGGCATAGGCGGTGCCGCCGACGAGGTCGATCACCTCGGCGACCCGCCGTGCGGCGGCCCGGCCGTGGCGGCCGGCGGGCAGTGGCAGGCCCCAGCGGTGGCCGTCCATGCCGAGCCGGACGATGTCGACGCCACGCACGTGCACGGAGCTGTCGAAACCGCGCCGCTGCGGCACGTAGCCGATGCGCTGGTTGGCCTCGCCCGGCCGGGCGCCGAGCACGGTGATCTCGCCGGCGGCCGGGTGCAGCCCGAGCCCGATCCGGACCAGTGTGGACTTGCCGGCGCCGTTCGGGCCGAGCACGCACACGAACTCGCCGGGCCCGACGGTGGCGTCGACACCCTGCCAGAGCTGCCGTCCGGGCACCCGGGCGCCGGCGCCGCGCAGCGTCAGCACCGGCCGTGGCGGTGCCGCCACGCCCACCCGGTCGGCCCCGACGGCCATGCCCTCGCTCACCTGCCGGTCCCCTCCCGCAACGCCTGCTGGATGCGCTTCAGCTGGGCGACCTGCCACTGCTGGAAGGTCGCCGTCTGCGGGGTCAGCGTCTCGGTGACGGTGGCCACCGGGATGCCGGCGGCCTTGGCCGCGGCCACCTGGGCCTGCACGTCCGGCGTGGCGTTCTGGCTGTTGTACACGTAGACCTTGATCCGCTTGGTGGCGATCTGCTGGTCGATGGTCTTGTTGTCGGCCGCCGTGGGGTCGCTGCCCTGGCTGATCGCGTCCAGGAAGGACCGCGGCGTCAGCACGGTGAGCCCGAGGTCCTGGGCGAGCGGCTCGACCATCGACTCGGATGCCCCGATCGGGGTCCCGGCGTACTTCGCCTTGATGTTCTTGACGAGCGAGTCGTACTGGGCCAGCGACTGGTTCAGGAACGTCGTCCTGTGCCGCGCGAAGTAGCCGGCGTCGGCCCGGTCGAGCTGCTGGAACTCGGTGACCATGGCGTCGACCACGGTGCGCACGTCGCTCGCCGAGTACCAGACGTGCGGATTGCCGGTGGCGGAGGCGTGCAGCACCTGGCCGAGGTTCAGCTCGACCCGTTCGGGTGACTGGTTGGCGGCGAGCAGCTTGTCCGCCCACGTGTCGTAGCCGATGCCGTTGACGATGACGAGGTTGGCGCTGGCCACCAGGCGGCCGTCGAACACCGTGGGCTCGTAGTCGTGCGGATCGGTGGCCGGGTTGCTGACGATGCTGCTCACCCGGACGTGGGCGCCACCGAGCTGGGCGGCGATGTCCCCCCAGAAGTTCTCCGCGGCGATGATCTGGATGGTGCGGGCCGGGTTGCTGTTCGGGGACTGGGTGACCGGCGGCGTCGAGCAGCCGGCGGCGAGGGCCGCTACCAGGCTGCCGGCCGTGGCCAGCACGAGGAGCGCGAGGGGTCGAGCCGTCATGCCGCCGACGCTAAATGAAACTGATTTTCAGTTCAAGGTGGCGGCCGGGCGGAAATGAGAACCGTTCCCGTTCCGTGACCCGGGGTGGGGACGCGGATCACACCGCGCCCCCACCCCCGGTCCTAGTGCGGCAGGGCCAGGATGTGCGACTTGAACGCGGCGCCGAACGGCGTCGGCGTGCCCGTGTAGTCACTGATCAGTGACGGACCGCTGGCGCAGTCCCAGGCGTTCCAGGTCCAGCCCAGGTAGCTGGCGCCGATGCCGTCCAGGAAGCCCATCAGGTTCGTGATGTAGCCGCCCGCACAGTCGTTCTCGCCGATCTCACCGGCGACCAGCGGCACCGAGGCCGCCACCGGCGCGATCTGGCTGGTCCAGCACGCCTGCGTGGAGCACACGTTGAAGTTGTACGAGTGCCACGAAGCGACCAGGTTGTTGTCCGGGTCGGTCGGCTTGAACTGGAGCCACTGCGTCTCGTCGTTGGAGAACGCCAGGCCGCCCAGCATGATGACGTTGCTGGCGCCGGTCGACCGGACGGCGTTGACCAGTGACTGCATCCCGGCCACCTGGTAGCCGATGCCGGTGCACGTGCCACCGTTCAGCCAGCACTGCCAGCCGGTGGTCTCGCTGCCGGTGGCCCGCTCCGGGAACGGCTCGTTGAACAGGTCGAAGATCACCGAGTTGTTGCCCTTGAACGCGGTGGCCACCGACGTCCAGAACGGGACCGCCTGGGCCGCGTCCGGCATCGGCTTCTGGCAGGTCGCCTCGGCCGACGCGCAGCCCGACGAGTTGCCCGTGTACAGGCCGTCCGTCCAGTGCAGATCCAGGATCACGTCCAGACCGTTGCTGTTCAACAGGTTCACGTACGACTTGATCGCCTGCTGGTACGTGGCACCGGCGAACTGCGGCTGCACATAGGACTCGGCGTTCCAGCACGCCTCGTTCAGCGGCACCCGGACGGCCGTGACGCCCCAGCTCTTGATCGCGGTGATCGACGCCTGGTCCACCGGGCCGTCGAAGATGCCGTTGCCCTGCACGCAGGCGAACTCGGCACCGGACCGGTTCACGCCGTGCAGCGTGACCGTCGCGCCGGTCGAGTCGACCAGCTTGTTGCCCACCACGTGCAGTTGCGGCGCACCGGTCGGCGGCGGTGGCGTGCCGGTGGTCACGCTGATCGGCACGGCCGCCGACGTTGCCGTGGCACCGGCGGCGTCGAACGCCTCCGCGGTCAGCGAGTAGCTGCCCGCGGCCACGTTCGTCCAGGTGAACGTGTACGGCGCCGCGGTCGCGGTGCCCAGCAGCGTGGTGCCGTTGAAGAACTCGACCTTGCTGATCGTGCCGCCGGTCTCGCTCGCCGTCGCGGCGAGCGGAATGCTCGACCCGGCCGTGAACGTCTGGCCGGCGGTCGGGCTGGTCAGGCTGACCGTCGGCGTCGCGGGCGGCGGTGGCGTGCCGCCGGGACCACCACAGGCCTGGCCGTTCAGCGTGAACGCCGTCGGGTTGTCGTTCGCGCTGGTCACGTTCGCGGTGAAGCCGATGTCGACGGTGCCGCCGGTGGCGACCGTGCCGTTCCATGCGGCGTTGTCGACGGTCACGAAGGAACCGGTCTGGGTCCAGGTGCCGTTCCAGCCGTTGGTGACCATCTGGTTGCCGGAGTACGTGTACTTCAGCTGCCAGGACGAGATCGCCGGACCGTTGTTGGTGATGAGGACGTCGCCCTGGAAGCCGCCGGGCCAACTGGTGACGATCGAGTAGTTGACCTGGCAGGCCGGGGTCGCCGCGGCCGCCGGTCCCGGCACGGCCACGACGCCGACGGCGAGCGCGGCCGCGCCGAGCACGGCAGCCGAGATCTTGGACAGGGCCATCTGCTGGCCACCTCCACGGGGAGTGTTGGGGAGTCGGAGCGGGGGTCGATCAGGTGGTGCAGGCGGAACCGTTCACCGTGAACGCCGTCGGGTTCGCCTCCAGCGTCGGGTCGTTGGCGGTGAACCCGATGCTGACCGACGCGCCCGGCGCGATCGAGGCGTCGAACGCGGCGGCGGCGACGCTCACGTGCTTGCCGGTCTGGGTCGCGGTGCCGTTCCACAGGTTGGTGATCTGCTGGGCACCGGGGAAGTCCCAGGCCAGCGTCCACGGGTTGATGGCGGACGTGCCGGTGTTGGTGATGGTCACGCCGGCCTGGAAGCCGCCCAGCCAACTCGTGACCACGGAGTAGGCGACGGAGCAGTGCGTCGCCGGCGGCGGAGGCGGCGGTGGCGGTGTGCCACCGGACGTGGGCGGCGGGGTCGTCGTGCCGGTGAACGGCTGCTGCATGGTGGCCAGCAGGCTCTGCTTGGTGGCGTTCGCCGGGGTGGCGTCGTATCCGTTGTCCAGCAAGGCGAACGAGTCCTCGCCGTTGAGCGCCCAGTAGGTCCAGCCCATGCCGGGGTTGCCGCCGATGTAGGACACCAGGCTGGTGAACCACTGGCCCTGCGAGCCGGCGCCGGTGTTCGTCACGTCCGGCGCGGTGTTGCCGGTGCCGAACTCGCCGACCCAGATCGGCGCCGTGCCGTTGGCGTACAGGTAGCCCCAGAACTGGTTCCACACCGACTCCAGGCTGGCCGTCGTCGTGCTGGCGTTGAACCAGGTCTGCTGGAACAGCGACGGGCCGTAGTCGTGTGCCGAGTAGACGACGTGGCCGGGCGAGGACAGCACCACGGGGAACTGGCCGGCCAGTTCCAGGTCACCGCCCCACCAGGTGGAGTCGAAGCCGCCGGACGCGTTCGGGGTCTCGCCGATGCCCTCGGCGAAGATCAGCGCGTTCGGGTCGACGGCGAGGATCGCGTTGCCGGCGTTCTCGTAGGCCAGCCGGATGTCGGTGTTCGGGTCACCGGTGCCCCAGGTGGCGCCGTCCGCGTACGCGACGCCGGCCGGGGTGTGCGGCTCGTTGCGCAGGTCGAACCCGATCACCGTCGGGTTGCCCGCGTAGCGCTTGGCGATCGTGACCCAGTCGTTGATCCAGTTCTGGTTGGTGTACGTGCTGGTGTACCAGAGGCCGTTCTGCTCGGCCGACTCGCCGGCCTCGGACCGGTGGTTGTCCAGGATCACCTTCAGCCCGTCGGTGCCGGCGTAGCTGACGATCTTGTCCAGGATCTGCAACGAGTTCAGCCCGGTCAGGTCGGTGTTGATCGGACCGGTGCTGTTGAACATGCTGATGCCCTGCGGCACGATCGGCGTCTCCACCATCTGGTTGGAGAACGGGATCCGGATGGTGTTGTAGCCCAGGTTCTTGATGTCGTCGATGATGGCGTGGTAGTCCTGCGCCCACAGGCCGTGCGCCACCTCGTCCGGGGTCTCGAAGCCGTACCAGTTGACGCCCGCGATGCGGACCACGTTGCCGGCCGAGTCGAGGATCTTGTTGCCGCTGGTGTGCCAGAAGCCGTCACCCACCGCGGCGGGCGAGACCGCCGTCGCGGCCGGCGCCGCGGCGCCCGGCAGCGCGGCGAACATCGTTCCGCCCAGGACGAGCGCCGCCGTGCCGGCGACGAGAACAGGTGTGCGATAGGGGTGCATGTCGCACAAGTTCTGGCCGGCCGGCGAGCGGTGTCAAAGCACCGTCGCCGGCCGTGTTCACCACAACCTTGTTGTCCAGCAGCAAGGTTGTTCTGCCGTCATGAAACTTCCAGCACGTCGGCGGGCCGCTCCGGCGTGGCTTCGACGGGCGTTCGACGGTCCGGCCGCAAGAAGCACACGGCCAACAGGGCGGCCAGCGCGGCGATCCCGCCACACACCCACAGCGTCGTGTCCATGGCGCCGACGAACGCCGACCGGACCGCGTCGAACAGGCCGGGGATCCGCAGCCGCCGCGCCACCTGCACGCCGGTCGCCACGCTGCCGCGCAGCGCGTCGGTCACCGGGCCAGGCAGGTCGGGCAGGGTGAGCCGGCCGCGGTAGCCGGAGTTGGCGAACGAGCCGAGCAGCGCGATGCCGATGGCGCCGCCGACCTGCCGCATCGCCTGGATCAGCGCGGAACCGACGCCGGCGCGGTCGGTGGACAGCGCGTTCAGCGCCGCCGTCATGGTGCGGGTCATGGCCAGGCCCAGCCCCAGACCCATGACCACCAGCCACAGCGCGGTGAACCCGTAGCCGGAGTCCAGGCTGGTGGTGGCGCCGAGGAACAGGCCGCCCGCGGTGAGCACGAACCCGGCGGCCGGGATCGACGTGTAGCCGGCGTCGGCCTTGATCCGCCCGGCGAGGCTGGCGCCGACCAGCAGGCCGCCGATCATCGGCAGCAGTTTCAGGCCGGTGCCCAGCGTGCTGGAGCCCTGCACCGACTGGTAGTACAGCGGCAGGAAGAACATCAGCCCGAACATCGCGAAGCTGACCATCACGGTGAACACGGTGCCCCAGGTGAACCCGCGGGAGGCGAACAGGCTCAGGTCCACCAACGGGTCCCGGGTCCTGCGTTCCCACGGCACCAGCCAGGCCAGCACGAACGCGCCGGCCGCCATCGGCAGCCACGCGGCGGTGGCGCCCCAGCCGGCCTGTCCCGCCTCGATCACGCCGTAGGTGATGCCGACCAGGCCGGCGCTGGACAGCGCGATGCCGAGCGGGTCGATGCCCGGCGCGCGCTCACCCCTCGACTCCGGCACCAGCCCGGTCACGGCCACCAGCGCCACCACCACGAGCGGCACGTTGATGAGGAACACCGAGCCCCACCAGAAGTGCTCCAGCAGCGCGCCACCCACGACCGGACCCAGCGGCAGGCCGAGCATCATGGCGCTGCCCAGCACCGACATGGCCTTGGTGCGCTCGGCCGGGTCCGGGAACAGCACGAGGAACACGGCGGAGCCCAGCGGGGTGAGGAACGCGGCCGCCAGGCCCAGGCACACGCGCGCCGCGATGAGCATGCCGGGACTGCCGGCGAACGCGCACCACACCGACGACGCGCCGAACAGGATGAGGGCGGCGAGCAGCAGCCGCTTGCGGCCGATCCGGTCGCCGAGCAGTCCGGCCGGCAGCAGCATCGCCGCCATGACCAGCGTGTAACCGTCGGCGAACCACTGGAGTTGGCTGGTCGAGGCGTGCAGCGAGGTGCTCACCGTGGGCAGCGCCACGTTGAGCACGGTCACGTCGAGACCGACCGCCAGCAGGGCCAGCCCGATCGCGGCGAGTGCCCACCAGCGCGCGGACGGCCCGGCGGTGACCGGCGCGTCCGAGGTCCGAGTTGTCATGGCTCGAAGCTACTGTCATTTCACAAAGTTGTGAATGCAGGAAAAGTGTGTCGCCCGCGACAGCGCCGTCAGACCGCAGACGCGCCCCCTCGGATTGCCCTCGGCACCGATCAACGCACCGGCGTCCAGGACGAGGCCACGGGTGCTCAACCCGTGCGCCGCTCGTCCGGGAACCCGAGCAGCCGAGCGAGCGCGGCCGCACGCGCTGCCGCGTCCTCTGGTGGCTCCGGCGCACCGACGCCCGCTTCGGCCAGTTGGGCACGGATCGCCGCCAGTTCCGCCACGTCCGGCTCGCCGAACCGGGTCGCGTACTCCTGGGCGGCGGCCCGGGCCTCGGCCAGATCGGCGGCGGCTTCCGCCGCCTCCGCCAGCCACGCGGACCCGCGGCCGGGTGGGCCAGCACAATAGAGGAGTGGCGGACGTGAGTGGGGCGTTGCGGATCGGGCCGTACCAGGTCGATCCGCCGGTGGTGCTCGCGCCGATGGCCGGGATCACCAACGTGGCGTTCCGCCGGTTGTGCCGGGAGTACGGCGCCGGGCTGTACGTCTGCGAGATGATCACCAGTCGGGCGCTGATCGAGCGCGACCCGACGACCATGCACATGGTCACCTTCGACGACCGCGAGCGGCCCCGGTCGATGCAGCTCTACGGCGTCGACCCGGAGACCATGCGCCGGGCCGTGCGGATGATCGTGGACGAGGACCTGGCCGACCACATCGACATGAACTTCGGCTGCCCGATGCCGAAGGTGACCCGGCGCGGCGGCGGGGCGGCGCTGCCGGTCAAGCGGCGGCTGTTCGCCGACATCGTGTCGGCGGCGGTGCGGGCGGCCGAGCCGGCGGGCATCCCGGTGACGGTGAAGTTCCGCGTCGGCATCGACGACGAGCACCACACCTTCCTGGACGCGGGGCGGATCGCCGAGGCCGAGGGCGCCGTCGCGGTCGCGCTGCATGCCAGGACGGCCGCCCAGCGCTACTCGGGGCAGGCGGACTGGTCGATGATCAGCCGGCTGGTCGAAGCCGTCACCACCATCCCGGTGCTGGGCAACGGGGACATCTTCGCGGCCGAGGACGCGCTGAAGATGGTGGAGCAGACCGGCTGCGCGGGCGTGGTCGTCGGCCGGGGCTGCCTTGGCCGGCCGTGGCTGTTCCGCGACCTGCAGGCGGCGTTCGCCGGCGAGCCCGTTCCGGACGGGCCGAACCTGGGCGAGGTGGCCGCCGTGCTGTGCCGGCACGCCCGCCTGCTGGCCGACCACTACGGCGAGCAGAAGGGCGTCCGCGACCTGCGCAAGCACATGGCGTGGTACCTGCGTGGCTTCCCGGTCGGCGGCACGCTGCGCCAGCGGTTCGCCAGGGTGGGCAGCCTGGCCGAGCTGGACGAACTGGTCGCCGCGCTGGACGGGCCGGACGGTCCCGGCCGCGGCACGCCCTACCCGGCGGAGGCCGACGGGCCGCGCGGGCGGCAGGGTTCGCCGGCGAAGGTGGTCCTGCCGGACAACTGGCTTGCCGACCCGGAGGACCCCCGGGTGCCCGCCGGAGCGGAGTTGATGCACTCCGGAGGGTAACCGGCCCACCACGGCCCGGTCACCAGCG
Source organism: Pseudonocardiaceae bacterium (assembly GCA_035273045.1). Lineage (GTDB taxonomy): Bacteria > Actinomycetota > Actinomycetes > Mycobacteriales > Pseudonocardiaceae > DATEPR01. The sequence goes on from DATEPR010000648.1 coordinate 8,194, forward strand.
GAAACGCCCAGCGTAATGGCGTGACGGAGCGCTGTGGCGGTGGAGCGGCGGAGCGTTTTCGTGTCACTCGATCGAGACGCACGTCACGTTGGACCACCGTTTTGGAGCAGCATTGCTTCAGCCAGACGAGCGAAATCCGGCACTGGCTAGTCCCGTCATCTCAAGCCGCCGCTCCTGTTTGTCGACACCTTGGGCATAGGGAGGTGGAGCGGGGTGACCGTGTTGCGACCCGACATCGTGGAGCCGGAGCCGATCGAGGACGGCACCGGCTGGCGGGCGTTCGACGCGCCCACCCAGCCCGCCAGCCCGCGCCCGCTGTCCCACCCCGGCGCTCCCGCCTTCGAGCACGACATGGGCTATGACGCGCCGCACCCCGGACCCCGGCACCCGGAACCGGCCGATCCCGACCGGGGTGTGGACGCCGGCGGCCTGGCCGACAGCTCCAAGCTGATCCGGCTGCACGAGTCGATCGGCGCGCTGCTGGCCTCGCGCGGCGAGTGGCAGCAGGCGTACCAGCACCTGCGGTCCGCGCTCGACCTGGTCTACTCCGACCGGATCGACCGGCCGCCGGTGCCCGAGCAGCTGCGCCGCGAGGTCGACCGGCTGCGCAAGGAGCACGCCGAGGCCCGCGAGCAGAGTATCCGGGACAGCCTCACCGCCAGCTACAACCGCCGCTACCTGGACCAGCGGCTCACCTCACTGCTGGCCGACACCGCGCGGGCCGGCGACCACACCGGACTCGCGGTCGCGCTGGCCGACCTGGACTGGTTCAAGCAGGTCAACGACACCTTCGGTCACCTGGTCGGTGATCGCGTGTTGCAGCGGGTGGTGGACCTGCTGTCCGACGGCCTGCCCGATGGCGGGTTCTGCGCGCGGTACGGCGGCGAGGAGTTCGTGCTGGTCGTGCCCGGCATCGACGCCCGGACCGCGGTCGCGGTCGCCGAGGCGGCCAGGGCCAGGGTCGAGCAGCACCCGTGGTCCCAGCTGGTGCCCGGCCTGCGGGTCACGGTCAGCATCGGCCTGGCCCACGAGCCGTCCGGTGGACTG
>DATEPR010000649.1:0-8252 GCA_035273045.1 Pseudonocardiaceae bacterium
GGCAGGTACCTCGACTCGGACACGGTGTTCGGCGTCAAGCCGGAACTCGTGGTCGACTTCGCCCCGCGCACCGGCCGGCCGCCGGACGGTCGGGAGCTGGCCAATTGGTCGTCCGTGGAGTACACGTTCGTGATCGCGGGAGCCGACGAGGAGTGAGCCCCGCATGCTGGTCCGGCCGGACGGTCACGAAGCAGGTGCGTGGGGTGCTGGAAAGCGTGCTCGGCCGTACCGTAGGTGCGTGAGTCTCAACCGGGCGCCCGATCCCGGGCCGCGGCCGACGATCGCCGACTCGGCCGTGGTGATCGGCCAGGTGTGGCTGGGTGCCGGCGCGTACCTGGCCCAGGGCCTGGTGGTCCGGTCGCCGGACGGTGGCGTGCGGATCGGCAACCACTCCGCCGTGCTGGAGAACGGCACCGTGTGGGGCAGCCCGGCCCACCCGACGGTGATCGGCCAGCGCACGGTGTTCGGGCACCGGGCCACCGTCCTGGGCGCGACCGTCGGCAACCTGTGCGAGATCGGCAACGGCACCATCCTGCTGCCCGGCTCCCGGCTGGGCGACGGCTGCATCCTCGGCGAGGGCACGCTGGTGCCTGCCGGGATGGTGGTGCCGCCGGACACCGTGCTGGTCGGCCGGCCGCCGCACGTGCTGCGCAGCGCCACCGACGCCGACCGGGAGCGGCTGGCCGCGCTGCGCGACCACCAGACCGACCTCACCGACCATCCGCACCAGCTCGTCACCGCCACACCGGACGTGGGAGCCGACATGGGCCGCCTGTACAGCTACCGCGACAAGAACCCGGTGATCGACCCGACCGCCGTGCTGTTCGACTCGGCCGAGATCACCGGTGACGTGACCGTCGGCCCGGACACGGTGATCGGCGCCGGCGTGAAGATCATCGGTGACTCGCACGGCCCGGTGCGGATCGGGGCGCGGGTGCAGATCCTGGCGAACACCGTGCTGCACCTGTTGCCGGACAACGAACTGGTCGTCGAGGATGACTGCGTGATCGGGCCGGGCTCGATGATCCACGGCTGCCACATCGGCGCCGGGACCGTGGTCGAGGCCGGTGCGATCGTCTGCGACTGGAGTGCCGTGGGACCGGGTTCGCTGGTGCTGGCCGGGTCGTGCGTGACGCAGCGGTCGCGGTTCCCCGCCGGTGCCGTGCTGTCCGGTTTCCCGGCGACCGAGACCGGCCACCTGGACGCGCCGCCGGACCGGCCGGCGTGGGCGTTCACCGCCGACGGCCTGGCGACCATAGTCCGCCTGCGCTGAACCAACCACGAGGAGGCAGACATGCCACAACCAGAAGGCGCCGAACTGGAGAAGGTGCGGGAACGCCGGGCGCAACTGCGCGACAAGTACCTGCACCCGATTGGCGACCGCCCGGCCACGCCGGTGCGCGGCGTGCACCACATCGCGCTGATCTGCAAGGACGTCGAGCAGACCATCGAGTTCTACCAGGAGTTCCTCGGGTTCCCGCTGGTGGAGCTGGTGGAGAACCGCGACTACGCCGGTTCCAGCCACTTCTTCTTCGACATCGGCAACAACAACCTGCTCGGCTTCTTCGACTTCCCCGGCCACCCGCACCCCGACTACAGCGAGACCATCGGGGCCGTCCAGCACATGGCGCTGTCGGTGAGCGCGGAACACTTCGCCGAGATCAAGGCGAAACTCGACGCCGCCGGCGTCAGCTACCTCGGACCGGACCGGGGGGCCGACAACAGCATGTACATTCGTGATCCCAACGGCGTCGGCCTGGAGTTCTACCAGGAGACGCTGGGCGTGTTCGAGGGCACGCCCTTACTGGCGGAGTAGCGAAGGAGCGGTCCGTGGCCGAACAGGTTCGTGGTGTGGTGGCGCCGGCCAAAGGCGCCCCGGTGGAGATGCGGACGATCACCGTGCCCGACCCGGGGCCGGGCGAGGCGGTCGTGCGCGTGCAGGCGTGCGGGGTCTGCCACACCGACCTGCACTACCGGGAGGGCGGCATCAACGACGACTTCCCGTTCCTGCTCGGCCACGAGGCCGCCGGCATCGTGGAGACCGTCGGCGACGGGGTCGACGACGTCGCGCCGGGCGATTTCGTGATCCTCAACTGGCGGGCGGTGTGCGGGGAGTGCCGGGCGTGCGCCAAGGGCAAGCCGTGGTACTGCTTCAACACGCACAACGCGAGCCAGCCGATGACCCTGGAGGACGGCACGCCGCTGAGCCCGGCCCTGGGCATCGGCGCGTTCGCCGACAAGACGCTGGTCCACAGTGGACAGTGCACGAAGGTGGACCCGTCCGCGTCACCGGCCGCCGTCGGCCTGCTCGGCTGCGGCGTGATGGCCGGCCTGGGGGCCGCGGTGAACACCGGTGCGGTGTCCCGGGGTGACAGCGTGGCGGTGATCGGCTGCGGCGGCGTCGGTGACGCGGCCATCGCGGGCGCGAAACTGGCCGGCGCCACCACGATCATCGCGGTGGACGTGGACGACCGGAAACTGGAGTGGGCCAAGGGCGTCGGCGCCACCCACACGATCAACGCCCGGACCACCGGCGACGTGGTGACCGCGATCCAGGACCTGACCGGCGGCTTCGGCGCCGACGTGGTGATCGAGGCGATCGGCCGGCCGGAGACCTGGAAGCAGGGCTTCTACGCCCGCGACCTGGCCGGCACCCTGGTGCTGGTGGGCGTGCCGACGCCGGACATGACCATCGAGATGCCGCTGATCGACTTCTTCGCCCGGGGTGGTTCGCTCAAGTCGTCCTGGTACGGCGACTGCCTGCCCAGCAGGGACTTCCCGTACCTGGTCGACCTCTACCAGCAGGGCAGGCTCGACCTGGACGCCTTCGTGTCCGAGCGGATCGGGCTGGGCGACGTGGAAGCGGCGTTCACCAAGATGCACCACGGCGACGTGCTGCGGTCAGTGGTGGTGTTCTGAACTGGTAGTGCACAGGACGTAGCCGTAGGTGAGGCCGCGCCGGCAGTTCCGGGTCCGGCTCGACGCCGATCACCCTGACGGCCGCGCCCGGTTCGGCCGCGTACCGGGACAGCCAGCAGCCGCAGCCGGGGCCGACGAGCGTCCGGCCGCTCCAATCGGCCTGCTCGCGCGGCGCCTACGGCGCGGGCCAGTCAGCCGGCACTGAGTTCGGACAGCAGGCGGTCGATGTCGAAGTGGGTGCTCTCGGCGCCCGCCGGCACCAACTCCAGCGTCCGGGTCACGAACTCCTCGATGTCCTCGCGGTCCAGCGTGAACGCGGCACTCCCGGCGGGCGCGAAGATCTCCAGGACGAGCAGGTCCGGGTCGACGTCCGGGCTGACCCGCAGGTCGCCGTCACCGGTGGGCTCGGTGAGCCCGTCGATCAGCAGGTCGCGGGCGAACACCCACTCGACCCAGCGGCCGCGTTCGGTGGCGAACGCGACCGTGACGGCGAACGGCTCCGTCGGGTCGTAGGTCCAGCGGGTGGTGACCGGTGTCACCGCGTCGCCGCCGCCGGCGGGCAGCAAGGCGGCGACCTGCTCGTGGTGGATCCTGTTCATGGCCTGGCCTCCTGTTCACGGTGTACGTAACGGAGACCGGCCGGGATGCCGTCGATGATGCGAAAGCGTCTCGTCTCGCCCGATCGAGCGACCTGAGCCCGGACGGACGCCTTCGATCGGGTGAGACGACGACTACTGTGCCCGGTCCAGCGGGGCGTGCGTGGTCTGCTGGCGGTAGGCCCGGATGATGTCGGCGTACCGGTAGCCGCTCGCCTTGATGGTCCGGCGCTGCGTCGGATAGTCCACGTGCACCAGGCCGAATCGCTTGGCGTAACCGTACGCCCACTCGAAGTTGTCCAGCAGCGACCACGCGAAGTACCCGGCCAGTGGCGCTCCGGCCTTGGCCGCCCGCACGCCCGCCTCCAGGTGCTGCTCCAGGTACTCGATCCGCTCCTTGTCCTGCACCCGCCCGTCCGGCTCGATCTCGTCCGGCCACGCCGAGCCGTTCTCGGTGACGTAGATCCGCGACACCTGGTACTCGTCGTGCATGCTCAGCAGCAACTGCTCCAGGCCGTCCGCGTAGACCTCCCAGCCCATCGCGGTGAGTGTCCAGTCGGGCACGCTGACCAACCGCGCCCTGGGCGGCGGGCCGGCCGGGTCGTCGGTGACGACGTTGCGGAAGTAGTAGTTCAGGCCGTAGTGGTCCATCGGCTGCGCGATCGCCTCCAGGTCGCCCGGCCGGACCGGCGGGTCGACGCCGTACACCTCGATCATGTCGGCCGGGTAGCCGCGGCCGTGCAGCGGATCCATCCACCAGCGGTTGGTGTGCCCGTCGGCCCGGTAGGCCGCTGCGACGTCCTTCTCGTCCTGGCTGGCCGGCTCGCAGGGGCTCAGGTTGAGCACCGGGCCGACCCGCACCGGTCCCGGCGCGATGTTGCGCAACGCCGCCGCGGCGAGCCCGTGGCCCAGCAGCAGGTGGTGCGCCGCCGGCACGGCGAGCGTGATGTCCTTGAAGCCCGGCGCCATCGTGCCCTCCAGATGGCCGATCCACGCCGAGCACAACGGTTCGTTGACGGTGAACCAGTCCGCCACCCGGTCGCCGAGCCGAGCCGCGACCACGGCGGCGAACTCGGCGAACGCGAACGCCGTGTCCCGCGACGGCCAGCCACCCCGGTCCTGCGAGGCCTGCGGCAGGTCCCAGTGGTAGAGCGTGGCGAACGGGCGGATGCCGGCGTCCAGCAGGCCGTCCACCAGCCGGTCGTAGAAGTCCAGCCCCGCCTGGTTGACCCTGCGGGTGCCCTCCGGCAGCACCCTCGGCCAGGCGATGGAGAACCGGTACGCCTCGACGTTCAGCTCGCGCATCAGCGCGATGTCCTCCCGCCACAGGTGGTAGTGGTCGCACGCGACGTCACCGGTGTCGCCGTTGTCGATCGCGCCGGGCACCCGGCAGAAGGTGTCCCAGATGGACGGTCCCCGGCCGTCCTCGGCCACAGCGCCTTCGATCTGGTAGGCCGACGTGGCGGCTCCCCAGACGAACTGGGCCCCCAGGGTTTCGTGGTCGGTCATCGGTACTCCTCGGCACTCGTGGCTGGATCGTGGGAACGGTCTCCACGGGGACACGTCGCGTTCAAGTCGTTGGGCGCCAACGGAGCTGACGCCAGCGGCCGCACCACCGCTGACCAGCGTGTCTTGGACCGGTCACACCGGCTGACACCGGTAAGTTACTGCCGCGCTCGTCCGCACCCCGACGCGGCGCCGTGTCACCTTTCTCGATTCCGCTCCCGATAAACTTCCGGTTACTATCATGAGTTAATTCAGTCTTTAAATTATGCTGCCCATTAGACTCGGCACACAGGTCGTAGTCAAGCGGGCGGGACGGGGATCCGATGCAGAGCAAGCGCACCACTGTCCGGGATCTGAGACGGCACAACCGGTCGGCGCTGCTGTCCAAGCTGTTCTTCGACGGTCCGCTGTCCCGGCACGAGTTGAGCGCCATCACCGGCCTGAGCGCGGCGACCGTCAGCAACGTCACAGCGGAACTCATCGACGAGCACATCGTCGTCGAGGCCGGCCTGATCGATTCGGACGGCGGCCGGCCCAGGGTGCTGCTGCGCGTCGACCCCCGCTACGGCCACGTCGTCGGCGTCGACGTCGGCGAGACCGGCGTGAAGGTGGAACTGTTCGATCTCGCCATGACGGCGCTGGCCACGGTGGAGCACCCGCTCCCGTCCGCCCGGCCGGACCCGGCCACCGTGGTCGCGCAGATCGCGTCCGGGCTGCGCGAGGTGGCCACTCGGGCCGGCGTGGACGCGGACACCGTTGTCGGGGTTGGCATCGGCGTGCCCGGCGCGGTCGAGCACGCCAGCCAGGAACGCGCCGAGCGCGGCCGGGACGGCGCCGTCCTGGTGCACGCGCAGACCATCGGCTGGGACGCCGTGCCGCTGGACCGCCTGCTGCGCGAGGCGGGCGTGACGGCGCCGCTGTTCTTCGACAACGGCGCCAAGACCCTCGGCCAGGCCGAGATGTGGTTCGGCGCCGGCAAGGGCGCGGGGCACGCGGTGATCGTGCTGATCGGGTCCGGTGTCGGCGCCGCGGTGATCGCGGACGGCGTGACGTACCGCGGCGCCACCAGCAGCGCGGGGGAGTGGGGCCACACCGTGATCAGCTACGGCGGCCGGCCCTGCCGGTGCGGTTCGCGTGGCTGCCTGGAGACCTACGTTGGCGCGGAAGGGATTCTGGACCGGTACCGGCAGGCGCGCGGCGGCCGCACGGTGGCCGGCGCCGACGAACAGTCCAGTTTGGACGGCCTGCTGGCAGCGGCGGGCCGGTCCAAGACGGCGGCGAAGGTGTTGCACGACACCGCCGGCTACCTCGGCGCCGGCATCGCCAACCTGATCAACCTGTTCAACCCGGAGCGGATCGTGCTCGGCGGCTGGGCCGGCCTGGCCCTGGGCAACGCACTGCTGCCGGACATCCGCGAGGCGGCCGAGGCCCACTCGCTGCGGCACACCTTCGACCACACCACGATCGAGCTGTGCCAGCTCGGCCCGGACGCGGTGGCGTTCGGCGCGGCCACGCTGCCGGTGGCCGCGATGCTGGCCAAGGGCGGCGATCCCCGGGACGGCAAGCCGTCCGACTCGCACACCGCCGCGTGAGCCTCAGCAGCCGACCGGTTGGCAGAACAGCACCCGCAGGTGGTGGGTGAGCACCTCGGTGGCGTGCTCCGCGGTGTGCGGGCCCCGGAGCACTCCATTGTGGACGACCTGGTCGACATGCTCGGTCAGCGCTCGCCGGACACGGCGGCCGGTTGGCCGGCCCGCACCCGGCGGATCGTGTCCCGGTACCAGGCGGCGCTGCGCTTCGGGATCCGTTCCTGCGTCGCGTAGTCGACCCTGACCAGGCCGAACCGCTTGTCGTAGCCGTAGGACCATTCGAAGTTGTCCAGCAGCGACCAGGCGAAGTAGCCGCGCACGTCCGCGCCCCGCGCCACCGCGGCGGCGACCGCGCGCACGTGCCCGGCCAGGTAGTCGACCCGGTCGTCGTCGGCGACGAAACCGTGCTCGTCCGGCACGTCGTCGAAGGCGGCGCCGTTCTCGGTGATCACCAGCGGCAGCCCGGGGTAGTCGCGGGACAGCCGCAGCAGCAGCTCGGTGATGCCGTGCGGGACGATCTCCCAGCCCATCGCGGTGACCGGCTCGCCGTGCGGCACGGTGCGGGACACCGGGCGGCCGGCGGCGTCGACAGAACGGCCGGCCTCGTCGGTGCCGGCGATCCGGTGCGCCGAGTAGTAGTTCACGCCGAGCACGTCGATCGGCGTCGCGATCACCGGCAGGTCGCCGTCCCGGACCGGCAGCCGCACACCCTGCTCGGCCAGGTCGGCCACGACGTCGTCCGGATAGTGCCCGCGCACCAGTGGGTCGAGATACAGCCGCAGGCCCATCCCGTCGGCCCGGCGGGCGGCGGCCCGGTCCACTTCGGTGTCCGACGCCGGCTCGTTGTGCGCCATGTTCAGCGTGATGCCCAACTCGACCGGCCGGCCGGCGTCACGCATCCTGGCGGTCGCCAGACCGTGGCCGAGCAGCAGGTGGTGCACGGCGGCGACGGCGGCCGGGAAGTCCTGCCGGCCGGGCGCCTGCCGGCCCCAGGCGTAGCCCAGCATCGCCGAGCACCACGGCTCGTTCAGCGTCGTCCAGTAGCGCACCCGGTCGGCCAGCCGGTCGAACACCAGCATCGCGTAGTCGGCGAACCGGTACGCGGTGTCCCTGGCCGGCCAGCCGCCGGCGTCCTCCAACTCCTGCGGCAGGTCCCAGTGGTACAGGGTCACCCACGGGTCGACACCGGCCGCCAGCAACTCGTCCACCAGCCGCTCGTAGAACCCGAGCCCGGCCGGGTTCGCCGGCCCGGAGCCGCCCGGCTGCACCCTGGGCCACGCCACCGAGAACCGGTACGTGTCCACGCCGAGGTCCCGGATCAACGCCACGTCGGCCGGCATCCGGTGGTAGTGGTCGCAGGCGACGTCACCGGTCTCCCCGTCGTGCACGGCGCCGGGCACGCGGCAGTAGGTGTCCCAGATGGACTCGGTGCGACCGTCCTCGTGTGCGGCGCCCTCGATCTGGTACGCCGACGTGGCCACGCCCCAGACGAAGCCGGGAGGGAAGGTGTCGTTGCTCACCCTTTGACTGCTCCTTGCATGATGCCGCCGACGATCTGCCTGCCCAGGAGGGCGAAGACGACCAGGACCGGTAGCGTCCCGTAGAGGGTCCCGGCCATCACGATCGACTGCTGTGGTGCATA
>DATEPR010000650.1:0-10291 GCA_035273045.1 Pseudonocardiaceae bacterium
TATGGTCACGACACGGATACGTGCGACGTCGAGGGGGCGTTTTTCGTGAGCCAGGACGAAGGTGCGGGTGCCAGCGCGCCGATCTACGACGACAAGGCACACGTTCGCGGCCGGCTGGACCTGACCAACGCCGAGTGGCAGCGCGCCGGCGACCCGGACGACGACGAGGGTGAGTACGTCGAGGTCGCGTTCGTCCCGCACACCGACGGCAAGACCTACATCGCCATGCGCAACTCGAAGTACACCGGCCCGGACGACACGGTCCTGGTGTTCACCGAGTCCGAGTGGGACGCGTTCGTCGCGGGCGCGAAGGACGGGGAGTTCGATGAGCCATGGTAGGGCCTGCCGCGCCAGCGGCGCGGTAGGCCCCGTCGCGACAGCGACGTCTCCGCCGCAGGTTCGTTGGGCGCCGCCCATCGGTGCTGTCCACATGACGGAATGGCGTCCCAGCCGGTCGGTAGACTGCCATGAGTCCGGGCACGTTGTGGTGGCCGGTCAGCGTGGCGGTCGCTGACCTGGCTTCAGCGCAGGCCGTCCGCGTTCCCCCCAACGAGCTTCCCCGGAGCCGCGTCGTGACCAGTAGCCGTCGTCCCGTTGTCCTGCTCGCCGAAAAGCTCGCCCCGTCCGTCGTCGACCTGCTCGGTGACGACGTCGAGGTGCGTCACGTGGACGGCACCGACCGTCCCGCGCTGCTGTCCGCGCTGGCCGACGCCGACGCGCTGCTGGTGCGTTCCGCGACCCAGGTGGACGCCGAGGTGCTCGCCGCCGCGAACCGGCTGAAGGTGGTGGCCAGGGCCGGTGTCGGCCTGGACAACGTGGACGTGCCGGCCGCCACCGAGCGCGGTGTGCTGGTGGTGAACGCGCCCACGTCGAACATCGTGTCCGCGGCCGAGCACGCGGTCGCGCTGCTGCTCGCGCTGGCCCGCAGGGTGCCGGCGGCGGACGCGAGCCTGCGCCAGGGCCAGTGGAAGCGCAGCTCGTTCAACGGTGTCGAGCTGAACGGCAAGACCGCCGGCATCATCGGCCTGGGCAAGATCGGCCAACTGCTCGCCCAGCGCCTGGCCGCGTTCGGCATGGACCTCATCGCGTACGACCCGTACGTCGCGCCGGCCCGCGCCGCCCAGTTGGGCATCGAACTGGTCACCCTGGACGAACTGCTGGCCCGTGCCGACACGATCTCCATCCACCTGCCGAAGACGCCGGAGACCAAGGGCCTGATCGGCAAGGACCAACTGGCCAAGGTGAAGCCGGGCGTGCTGATCGTGAACGACGCCCGTGGTGGCCTGATCGACGAGGACGCGCTCGCCGACGCGCTGCGCGAGGGCAGGGTCGGCGGCGCCGGCATCGACGTGTTCGTCAAGGAGCCGTGCACCGACAGCCCGCTGTTCGAGCTGCCCAACACGGTCGTCACACCGCACCTGGGCGCGTCCACCGCGGAGGCGCAGGACCGCGCCGGCACCGACGTGGCCCGTTCGGTGCTGCTGGCGCTGGCCGGCGACTTCGTGCCGGACGCGGTGAACGTGCAGGCGGGCGGTGTGGTCGGCGAGGAGGTCCGGCCGTACCTGCCGCTGGTGCAGAAGCTGGGCACGGTGGTGGCCGCGCTGGCCAGCAAGCCGCCCGCGTCGATCACCGTGCAGGTGCGCGGCGAACTGGCCAGCGAGGACGTGTCGATCCTGCCGCTGGCGGCGCTGCGCGGCGTGTTCGCCGGCATGGTCGAGGAGCAGGTCACCTTCGTCAACGCCCCCAAGCTGGCCGACGAGCTGGGCGTCCGGGTCGACCTGACCACGGAGCCGGAGAGCGCCAACCACCGCAGCCTGGTCACCGTGCGGGCGGCACTGCCGGACGGTGCCGCGGTGACCGCGTCCGGCACGCTCACCGGCCTGGACGGCGTGCAGAAGCTGGTGGAGGTCAACGGCCGCCACTTCGACCTGCGCGCCGAGGGCACCGTGCTGCTGCTGGAGTACCCGGACCGGCCGGGCGTGATGGGCACCGTCGGCACCCTGCTGGGCGAGACGGGTGTGAACATCGAGGCCGCGCAGATCAGCCAGACCACGGACGGCCAGGACGCCATCATGCTGCTGCGGGTGGACCGCCACGTGAGCAGCGAGGTACTGGAGCCGACCGGCGCCGCGGTCGGCGCACGGCTGGCTCGGTCGATCTCCTTCGAGTGAGGGCCAGGAGCGGAGCGACCCCATCAGCGCAGCGGCCCCGTGCCATTTGGCCGGGGCCTGCGCTGCTCGCTGGCCGCTGTACCGGCCATTGTGGTCCGTCCGAGTGACGGTTAACTCAACCGAGTGTCGCGCGGACCGGGCGAAATGGAGGGAAATCAACCCTCCGGTGTGGTGAGTGGTCTTTTGGCCGGTAACCTTCCGGGACTGAGGGGTCCCCTACTCATGGGACCGTTACTCCGGAGGTGTCCATGCGGCTGGCGGTGATCCCAGGAGATGGGATCGGGCCCGAGGTGATCGGTGAGGCGCTCAAGGTGCTCGGCGAGGTGGCTCCGAACGCCGAGACCACGAACTACAACCTCGGTGCGGCCCGCTGGCACGCGACCGGAGAGCTGCTGCCCGAGTCGGTGCTCACCGAACTTCGCCAGCACGACGCGATCCTGCTCGGCGCGGTGGGCGACCCGTCGGTGCCCAGCGGCATCCTGGAGCGGGGCCTGCTGCTGCGGCTGCGCTTCGAACTGGACCACCATGTGAACCTGCGTCCGGCCAAGCTGTACCCGGGCGTGCGCAGCCCGCTGGCCGACCCGGCCGACGTCGACATGGTGATCGTCCGCGAGGGCACCGAGGGGCCGTACGCGGGCAACGGCGGCCTGCTGCGCAAGGACACGCCACACGAGATCGCCACCGAGGTGAGCGTCAACACCGCGTTCGGCATCGAGCGGGTGGTGCGGGACGCGTTCGCCAGGGCCAGCGCCCGGCCGCGCAAGCATCTCACCCTGGTGCACAAGACCAACGTGCTGACCCACGCCGGTTCGCTGTGGTCGCGGGTGGTGGAGGAGGTCTCGCTCCAGCACCCGGACGTCACCGTGTCGTACCAGCATGTGGACGCGGCCACCATCCACATGGTGACCCACCCGTCGCGGTTCGACGTCGTCGTCACCGACAACCTGTTCGGTGACATCCTCACCGACCTGGCGGCCGCCATCACCGGCGGTATCGGCCTGGCCGCGAGCGGCAACCTGGACGTGACGCGGCGCAATCCCAGCATGTTCGAGCCGGTGCACGGCAGCGCACCGGACATCACCGGCCGCAGGCTGGCCGACCCGACGGCGGCCGTGCTGTCGGTGGCGCTCCTGTTGGATCATCTCGGCCAGCACGAGGCGGCCCGGCGCATCGAGGCGTCGGTGGCGTTCGACCTGGCCACCCGGGACCACTCGTCGCCCGGCACCACCGAGGCGATCGGTGACCGCCTGGCCGCACTGGTGTCGTCCAACAGCGCGTCGCCGGGCACGGCACGCACCCTGTAGCGGGAGCAGGGCTCCCACCATCCGGGAGCCCTGCCCGAAAGTTGGACGAGCCGGGTGGCGCTGTGGCACGATGCTCCGCATGACTCGCCGCCTGGTGATCATTATCGACGAGCGCGCCGACTAGCTGACCCAGCACCCGGCGCGCAGGCCTCTCGCATTCGCGGGGGGTCTTTTTGTTTGCGCTGGAGGTGCTTCCACCCAAGACAGGAGCTCCCCGTGAACCGCACCAGCCCCGCCGACACGCCACTTGGCGACGCCTTCCACGTCTACGACACGACCCTGCGGGACGGTGCGCAGCGCGAGGGCGTCACCTACTCGGCCACCGACAAGCTCGCGGTGGCCCGCCTGCTGGACTCGCTCGGCGTCGGCTTCATCGAGGGCGGCTGGCCGGGCGCCCTGCCCACCGACACCGAGTTCTTCGCCAGAGCCGCCACCGGCGAGCTGGAACTGCGGCACGCGGCGCTGGTCGCGTTCGGTTCCACCCGCCGGGCCGGTGTCGCCGTCGAGGAGGACCAGCAGGTGCGGGCGCTGCTGGAGTCGCGGGCGCCGGTGGTGACGCTGGTGGCCAAGTCGGACCGGCGGCACATCGAGCGGGCGCTGCGCACCGACGTCGGCGAGGCGTGCGCGATGGTGCGCGACACCGTGCGGCACCTGGTGGCCAACGGGCGGCGGGTGTTCCTGGACGCCGAGCACTTCTTCGACGGCTACGCCTTCGACCCGGACTGCGCGCTGCGGGTGCTGGAGTCCGCCGTGGACGGTGGCGCCGACGTGGTGGTGCTGTGCGACACGAACGGCGGCCAGTTGCCGATGGGCCTGGCCGAGACCGTGGCCGCGGTCGCCGAACGCACCGGTTTCCGCCTGGGCATCCACTGCCAGGACGACACGGCGTGCGCGGTGGCGAACTCGGTCGCCGCGGTACGGGCCGGTGCGACGCACGTGCAGTGCACCGCCAACGGCTACGGCGAGCGGGCCGGCAACGCCGACCTGTTCGCCGTGATCGGGAACCTGGTGACCAAACTCGACCTGCCGGTGCTACCGCACGGATCGCTGGCCGAGTTGTCCCGTGTCTCCCATGCCCTGGCCGAGATCGCGAACATCGCCCCGAACGCCCACCAGGCGTATGTCGGGTATTCGGCCTTCGCCCACAAGGCGGGCCTGCACGCGAGCGCGATCAAGGTGGACCCGGAGCTGTACAACCACATCGATCCGGTCACCGTCGGCAACGGCATGCGGGTGCTGGTCACTGAGATGGCCGGCCGGGCCAGCATCGAGCTCAAGGGACGTGAGCTCGGCGTGGACCTGGCCGGCCGACCGGAGGCGGTGGCCGGCGCGGTGCGCAGGGTGAAGGAGCTGGAGGCGCGCGGGTGGTCGTTCGAGGCGGCCGACGCATCGCTGGAACTGTTGCTGCGCAACGAACTCGACGGCTGCCACCAGTCCGAGCAGGCACCGTTCACGCTGGAGAGCTACCGCGTCATCCTGGACCACGCGCCGGGCGGCGACGTCGTGGCCGAGGCGACGGTGAAGGTGCGGGTGGCCGGGCAGCGGGTGATCGCCACGGCCGAGGGCAACGGCCCGGTGCACGCGCTGGACGCCGCGCTGCGGACCGCACTGCGGCCGCATCTGTCCTGGATGGACAGTGTCCGCCTGGCCGACTACAAGGTGCGCATCCTGACCAACTCGCACGGCACCGACGCGGTGACCAGGGTGCTGGTGGACTCGACGGACGGCGAGCGCGAGTGGACCACCGTGGGCGTGCACGGCAACATCGTGGAGGCGAGCTGGCTGGCGCTGTGCGACGCGCTGGTGCACAAGGCGATGCGGGTGCGGATGGCGCCCGTGGGGTGACGTCTAAGGTGGCGTCGTGCGCATCGCGAGAATCGCCCACCCGGACGGCGTCGCCTTCGTGTCGATCGACGGCGAGGGGACCGATCCCGCCGGCCTGGCCGCGCTGGAGGTGGCCGAGCACCCGTTCGGCCAGCCCCAGTACACCGGCCGGCGCTGGCCCCTGGCCGACGTGCGGCTGCTCGCGCCGATCCTGCCGTCCAAGGTGGTCTGCGTCGGCCGCAACTACGCCGAGCACGCCAGGGAACTGGGCAACGAGGTGCCGGACGACCCGATCATCTTCCTGAAGCCGTCCACGTCGGTGGTCGGGCCGAACGCACCGATCCGGCTGCCGGCCAACTCCAGCCGGGTGGACTACGAGGGCGAGCTGGCCCTGGTGATCGGCACGCCGTGCAAGGACGTGCCGGCACGGCGGGCCAACTCGGTGCTGCTCGGCTACTCGGTCGCCAACGACGTGACGGCACGGGACCAGCAGCGGGCGGACGGCCAGTGGACGCGCGCCAAGGGCTACGACACGTTCTGCCCGCTCGGCCCGTGGATCGAGACCGCGATCGACCCGTCCGACGTGCGGTTGCGCACCGAACTGGACGGCGAGACCAAACAGGACGCACGGACGTCCCAACTGATCCACGGCATCGGTGCGCTGGTGGAGTGGATCACGGCGGTGATGACGCTGCTGCCCGGTGACGTGATCCTGACCGGCACGCCGGCCGGTGTCGGCCCGATGACCGACGGCCAGACGGTGTCGGTGACCGTGGACGGCATCGGGACGCTCACCAACCCGGTGGTCAGCCGGAGGTCCTGATTCAAAAGCCCACTTCGACCACTTCGCCGGCCGCGGCCGTGGGCATTCCCCCTGCTCGGCCAGGCTGTTGAATCAGGACCTGGGCCGCCGGGCGAAACCGGGCGCCCGCTCCGGCCGGACACCGATGCCCACCAGGTAGGCCGGCACGAACCGGAAGAACGGCAGCCGGCGCGGCAGCACGGCCAGCGCGGGCGGCAGCCCACCGCTCCTGCCGTCCACGACCGGCTGGAGCATCCGCTTGTGCAGCAGGCGTTGCAGTGCCTGCACGGCCACGGTGGGCAACCAGCGGCGGCGCTGCACGCGGGCCAGGTCGGTGGTGCGCACGGCGTGGCGCCGCAGGGGTTCGGCCAGCAGCCGGGCGGCGGCGACGGCGTCCTGCACGGCGAGGTTGATGCCGACGCCGCCGATCGGTGACATCGCGTGCGCGGCGTCGCCGATGCACAGCAGCCCGTCGGTGTACCAGGTGGGCAGCCGGTTCAGCCGCACGTCGAGGTGTTTGACGTCGGCCATGTCCTCGATCGCGTCGACCCGGTCGGCCAGGGCCGGCACCAGGGCGGCGATCCGTTCGCGGAACTTCGCCACCCCGGCGGCGCGCAGCTCCGGGTCGAGGCCCTTGGCGGCCAGGTAGGCGATCTGGAAGTAGTCGGTCCGGTTGATCAGCACGGCGAACGCCCGCTGCCCGGCCTGCGCGCTGAGGCCGGCGTCGGTGTCGGTGTCGCGCCGGGGGAGCCGGAACCACCAGGTGTCCACCGGCACCGGGAACTCCCTCGGCACCAGGCCGGCGGCCTGCCGCAGGGTCGACCAGCGGCCGTCCGCGGCGACGGTCAGGTCGGCCAGCAGTTCGCCCTCGCCGTCCGGGGTGCGGTAGCGGACGCCGGCGACCCTGCCGTCGGCCACGACCGTTCCGGTGACCTCGGCGTTCAGCCACAGGTGGAACGACGGTTCCGCCTTGGCGGCCGCGGCGAGCATGTCCAGCAGGTCCCACTGCGGCACCATCGCCACGTACTTGTAGCGGCCGGGCAGCGCGCCGAAGTCGCCGGCCACCACGGGTTCGCCGTGCGGGCCGGGGAACTCCAGCCGGTCCAGCCGGCTCTGCGGCAGCGCGCGGAACTTCTCGCCGAGGCCGAGGTCGTCCAGCAGCCGCAGCGTCGTGGGGTGCACGGTGTCGCCCCGGAAGTCCCGCAGGAAGTCGCCGTGCTTCTCCAGGACGGTCACGTCGACACCGGCCCTGGCCAACAACAGTCCCATCACCATCCCGGCCGGTCCGCCGCCGGCCACCACGCACGTCGTCCGCTCCACCGTCATCCGCCCCCATTTCAACGTTGGTTGAATAAGGCTACGATCCCGCTGACCGACCGGTGTGTCAAGGCAATCCGGGCCGGATAGGCTGAACGGGTTATGAGCACGCCGCTGCCACCCGGCGCCGACGTCGTCCGCGCCAGGTTCTCCCCGTCGCCCACCGGAGCCCCGCACATCGGGCTCATGCGCACCGCCCTGTTCAACTGGGCGTTCGCCAGGCACAACAAGGGCAAACTGGTGTTCCGCATCGAGGACACCGACGCCTCCCGCGACTCGGAGGAGAGCTACCGGCAGATCCTGGACGCGATGCGCTGGTTCGGCTTCGACTGGGACGAGGGTCCGGAGACCGGCGGCCCGCACGGCCCCTACCGGCAGAGCGAGCGGCGCGCCATCTACGCCGACGTGGTCGCGCGGCTGGTCGCGGCCGGCGAGCTGTACGAGTCGTTCTCCACCAACGAGGAGATCGACGCGCGCCACCGCGCCGCCGGCCGTGACCCCAAACTCGGCTACGACAACCACGACCGCGACCTCACCGACGCCCAGCGGGCCGCGTTCCGCGCCGAAGGCAGGCAGCCGACGCTGCGGCTGCGGATGCCCGACGAGGACGTCACGTTCACCGACCTGGTGCGCGGCGAGATCACGTTCCGCGCCGGCAGCGTGCCCGACCCGGTCCTGGTGCGGGCCAACGGCAACCCCCTGTACACGCTGACCAATCCGGTCGACGACGCCATGATGCGCGTCACCCACGTGCTGCGCGGCGAGGACCTGCTGCCGTCCACGCCCAGGCAGATCGCGTTGTTCGCCGCACTGCGCAGGATCGGCGTCGCCGAGTTCGCCCCCGGCTACGCCCACCTGCCGCTGGTCCGCGGCGAAGGCAACAAGAAACTGTCCAAGCGGGACCCCGAGTTCAACCTGTTCGCCTACCGCGACCGGGGCTTCCTGCCCGAAGGCCTGATCAACTACATGGCGCTGCTCGGCTGGTCCATTGCCGACGACCGGGACGTGTTCGGCGTCCAGGAGTTCGTGGCCGCCTTCGACGTCACCACGGTCAACCCGAACATGGCGCGCTTCGACCTGAAGAAGGCCGAAGCCATCAACGCCGACCACCTGCGCGCCCTGCCGGCGGCCGAGTTCGTCGAACGGGTCCTGCCCTACCTGGTCCGCGACGACGTCCTGCCGGCGAACCCCGACCCGGCGGCACTGGACACGCTCACCTTCATGGCCCCGCACGTCCAGGCACGAATCTCGGTGCTGTCCGAGGCGGCCGGAATGCTGCGGTTCCTGTACACCGACGAGGAAACGTTCACCCCGGAGGCCGATTCCGCGGCCAAGGCCCTGGGACCGGACGCGGCACCCGTGCTGGAAGCGTCCGTCAAGGCGCTGGAGCCGCTACCCGAATGGACCACCCAGGACATCGAAGACGCACTCAAAGCGGCACTCGTCGACGGCCTGGGCCTCAAGCCGCGCAAGGCGTTCGCACCCGTGCGCGTCGCCGTCACCGGCCGTACCGTGTCGCCCCCGCTGTACGAGTCGATGTACGCGCTCGGCAGGGACAGGACCATCGGGAGGTTGCGCCGCGCGGCCGGAACGCACTGACGGTCCCGCAGGTTCACTCCGTAAACATCTGGACCGAACCAGCGCCCGCCGATTTCACCGCGATGGACGAATCGGAGCCAACTGACTCGGGCCTAACCTCTCCCGAGTGACTCCAGCCTCCGCCCGCCCCGTGCCCGATACCGGCCAGCGGACCGGAGAGCAGGCCGACCCCACCGCCTGTAGATCGGTGTGCCGGGCGGTCTGCCTGGACGTCGACGACACCCTGGTCGACCACAGCGCGTCCGCCAGGGCGGCCCTGCGGTCCATCGTCGGCAACGACGACGCCTGGCCGCTGTGGCAGCAGATCACCGACGAACACGTCGCCAGAGTCGTCACCGGCGAGGTCGACTCGGCCACCATGCTCTGGCAGCGCACCCGCGAGTTCTTCGCCTGCCTCGGCGAGCACCTCACCGAACAGGAGGCCAAGGCCAGGGAGGACATCCGCGTCCGCGCCATGAGCGACGGCTGGCGACTGTTCGACGACGTCCTCCCATGCCTGGAATGGCTCGACGCCGTCGGCGTCAAAGTGGCCGTCGTCACCAACGCCTCCGGCGCCTACCAGCGCACCAAACTCGCCAACCTAGGCGTCGCCGCCTACATCGACGAGGTCGTCATCGCCGGCGAACTGGGCGCGGCAAAACCCAACCCCGTGATCTTCCACACCGCCTGCGCCCGCCTCGGCTACCCACCCGCCGAAGTCGCCCACATCGGCGACCGCCTGGACACCGACGCCATCGGCGCCCGAGACGCCGGCCTCAGCGGCGTCTGGCTCAACCGCACCGGCCCGGCCGACGGCACCCTCCCCGCCGGCATCGCCATGATCCCCAGCCTGGAACTACTCCCCGAACTGCTGGTCTGCGACCTCGACCTGGTCCTCACGTAGCCCGATTTCCACCAACCACCCCCCGTGCACTACCATTCCCCACCGACAGCCGGACTGGACCCTGGCCCACCGCGAGGGTCCAAGATCCCTGTTGGGGTATGGTGTAATTGGCAGCACGACTGATTCTGGTTCAGTTAGTCTAGGTTCGAGTCCTGGTACCCCAGCCAAGCGAGCGGCCAACAAGGTACGCTCACCCAGGTCAAGGCCCCGTCGTCTAGCGGCCTAGGACGCCGCCCTCTCAAGGCGGTAGCGCGGGTTCAAATCCCGTCGGGGCTACACCGCTGGGGCCGCTCTATGCGCAGAAAGCGCGCATGGGGCGGCTTCGCACGTCACACTGGGGGCCGAGCCCCCAGACCCCCGCCGGAGGGGCTAGCCCCCCGGACCCCCCAGG